>CAYNIH010000071.1:0-11666 GCA_964397115.1 uncultured Roseivirgaceae bacterium
ATTGGTCCACCGGTTTGTCCAGGCGGCCTCAGGGTCAGGGTCGATATCTGACAGAAACGATACCAGAAAATAATTCAGTCGCTCGGCTGTAATGGTGGCCGTGTCGTCATTGGCGGCATCAAAGGTTAGGTTATCGGTTACCGGCAGCAGGTATTTGGCTAGTTCAATAACCAGGTTACGGGCATTAGCGGCCAGGCTATTGTTAATGGTATTGCGAACGAACGTGTACACATTCACTTTAAGCATGCCGGGTTCGGTAGCCGTGATGAGGCTTCGGATGAACGAATACCGGTTGGCCAAGTAGTTCACGGTTATCCAACTTCGGTGGTAAATGGGAAACTGGTGGTAGGCATCGTATCCGGCTACGTCAAAGGGCTGATAAAAAATCATGCCCTGGTTTTCAAGGCGGTTATTTATTTCTCCGGTGGTTTCATAAAATCCCTGCGGGTCGGTTGCCATATCCGGAACCGGTAGCTGAAAGAATCGGAGCGAACCGGTGACCAAATCGAGGGGCGACTTGATGATTCCACCGAATTTATCATCTGCAACACCGCCAGCTGCTTCATAGAAGTGCTGACTGCGCAACAAGTTTTCAATAACAGGCTGCAGTTTAAAGTTGTTTGCCCGGAAGGTATCGGCCATTACGGCTATGACGTTGGTGTTGATGGCATCGGTAATTTCGTGGTACACGAAGAAACGGTACACTTTGCGGCAGATGTGCCACGCAGTTTCTTCCTGCGCATAGATCATATCAACCAACTGGCTGATTTCATCCAGGGCGCTGGCCTCGGTAGGTTGCGATCCGTTTAACAACAGCGGATTGGGTTGAATGATGTAGGGCTGGCCGGTAGCGGTATCAATAAACCTGTCGGAGAATTCCTTGATGCCGTTATCATGGCTGGAAGCGTTATTCGCTGAGCCGCGCACCCGCCCGCGGGGTAAAAGTGTATCCGGGTCTAGGGTAGAAAATGAATTATCAAAATCAAACCCCGACAGCACCCGGGCGGCTTGTTGCACATCTTGTTCTTTAAAGTAAATGTAGTCGCCAGCTCCCGTAGGTGGTGGCAGGCTGTTTTCAAGTCCGCGGCCGATGGAATACAGTTCCAGCAGTTCGCGCGCGTAGTTTTCGTTGGGACTGCCATTTACATTCAGGTTGCCATCCAGCAGGCGTAGCATGGCATTATCCACACTGACCTTTTTGGTGAGTTCTTTAAAGTTTAACTTATCTGCCGGCACAACCGGGCTTACCAAGGCATCTAGGGCGAACAGCCTGAACAGTTCGGTTTGATAGTACAATGCCATGCAGCTGTTTAATTTCTCGGCAATGGCTGTAAAATGAGTATGCAGAAAGAACACCAATTTTTCGCGTGCCGAGTAGGGAATTGAGGAAGCAGCAGGAACTCCGGCACTCATCATTTGCCCGATGAACCAGCGCTTGAACAGTTCGATGTATTCAAACTCCATTTTATCGGAATCGGTAACACCGGTAATAACCCAAGGTTCATTGGTATCCGGATCAACCGGGGGTGGCACGGCAGGTAAGGGCTGGCGATAGAGTTGTTGAATAGCCTGGCCCGGGGTTAACGCGGCAAAGACGTCAATTTGATCTTTTGTGGCACCAAAGGTTGCCCGCCTTAGCAAATGGGCAGCCCGCTTGGTGCCCAGCGTTCCAAAAAATTCCGGCAGCGGCATACTTATTCTTTATTCGATGGCATTTTATTCTGAAAAAATCTAAATCTTTTCCAATTTACAGATGAAGTGCGTTTTTTATCGTTTGTTGCAATAAATTTCCTTCAACTGCATGTTACCATTTTGCTAAATCTGTACCAATGGCTATTAAACTTATTGAATGTCCGCGCGATGCAATGCAGGGCATGGAAGGATTCATTCCGACCGCACAAAAGGTACGGTACATCAATCAACTCCTTCGGGTTGGATTTGATACCATTGATTTCGGGAGTTTTGTTTCTGCAAAGGCCATTCCGCAGATGCGCGATACGGTTGGTGTGCTTGAGCAGTTGGCCTGGCAGGAAAGCCGTTCTAAGTTGCTTGCTATTGTGGCCAACAAGCGCGGTGCCGATGAGGCTTCATTGCATGAAGGCATCACTTACCTTGGTTTTCCTCTCTCTATTTCCGAAACTTTTCAGCAGCGTAATACCAACAAAACAATAGCCGAAGCGCTGAACACGGTTGCTGAGATTCAGGAATTGTGTGTTCAGCGGAACAAACAGCAGGTGGTGTACATCAGCATGGGTTTTGGTAATCCGTACGGAGATCCCTATAACACGGAAGTTGTTGGTCAATTTGTGGATATTCTGGCAACGCTTGGCGTCACCATTGTGTCGTTAGCCGATACCATAGGAGTTGCTAATCCTGAAAATATTACACACTTGTTTAGTAACCTTACACGTTCATACCCCAGCATTGAAATTGGCGCACACCTGCATTCCAATCCGGCTACAGCCAGGGGGAAAATTGAAGCAGCCTGGAAGGCCGGGTGCAGGCGGTTTGATGGTGCCATCAAAGGTTTTGGCGGGTGCCCAATGGCCAACGATGAACTGGTTGGCAACATTGCCACCGAATTAATTATTGGTTTCCTTGATTCGGTTAATGAGGCCCCCAATTTAAACCGTGAGGCGCTGGCTGAAGCCATGCGTATTTCGGCAGAAATCTTTCCAAATCATTGAAAATATTACGTTGGACTCCTTTCGAGTATCTGAAGTTATATGTTTGTACTGGTTATAATGGCTTAGCATGAAAAAAACGGTTTTGGCATTGGTTCTTTTATCTGGGGTTGGCTTCGCATGGGGGCAAACTGCAAAAGATTATACCAGCAAGGGCAGGGAGCTTTACGAGAAAGGTGAGTATGTGGAGTCGCTGCTTAACCTGAATAAGGCCATTGAACTGGACCCCAACCATGCGGCAGCGTACTACCTGCGGGGCAATATTAAGGACAAATTTGATGATCGACACGGTTCAATGAAGGATTACAATCTCGCGATTGAAAAGAACTCAAAATTTGCCGAGGCGTTTTTTGCGCGGGGGAATGTTAAAATGAAATTGCAGGATTATTACGGAGCCATTGATGATTACACGGCCGCCATCACCATTAATGAAAATTACATTGAGGCCTACTACAACCGGGGTAAAGCCAAGCAATTTTTGCAAGCCTACCAGGATGCCATTGGCGATTGCACAAAAATTATTCAGATAAATCCGAAAAGCAGGGATGCCTACTACATGCGGGGTATATTGCGAATTGAATTTGGCGATTTGAAAAACGGGTGCCTCGATTTAAGCAAAGCCGGTGAACTGGGCGATCTGAATGCCTATGAGCTCATCAAAGAGAAGTGCAATCAGAAAAGCCCTAATGATTAAATCAGCCGGTGAGGAGTTGATACTGCTTGCCTGGCAACGATTTTACCACACCTTTAAACTCTAAGTTAAGCAATATTGCGGCAAGCTGGCTTACCGGTAGGTTGGTTTTCCAGCTTAGCTCATCCATTGAATCAGGATTCTTATTCAGTAACTGGGTAACGACCTGTTTCTCGTTTTCATCAAATTCATCAAGCAAAAGGGAAGCCTTCTTTTTGGGTGCCGTTGTTGGGCTCCAATTCATGATGTATTCAATATCCTTAACCGAGGTGAGAAGGTGGGCGCGGTTGGTTTTGATCAGGTTATTACACCCTTCGGAGTAGGTAACCCCCACACTGCCCGGATAAGCAAACACATCGCGGTTGTAGCTGTTGGCGATCTCGGCAGTGATTAAAGCACCTCCTTTGGCGGCTGCCTCTACTACCACCAGGGCATCGCACAATCCGGCAATAATGCGGTTGCGTTGCGGAAAATTGTGCGCATCCGGTTTGGTTCCAAACGGGTTTTCAGTAACCCATCCGCCCTGATGAAGCATTTTTTTTGCTGTTTCTTTGTGTGAAGCAGGATAAATAATGTCCAAGCCGCTGCCCATCACGGCAACGGTGGGCAATCCAGAGGCAATCGCTGCCTTGTGGGCATGGAAATCAATGCCATAGGCTAGTCCGCTTACAATCAATGCCCTGTGGGGTACCAATGACGAAACCAATTCTTCCACACGCTCTTTTCCGTAAGCAGTAGCCTGCCGGGTACCTACAATGGCCACAACTTTTTCAACCTCCATATCCAGATTGCCTTTAGTGTAAATCAATGAAGGGGCATCTGCAATTTGCTTTAAGCGTGAAGGATAACCTTTATCGGTATAGAAAAGGATTGTTACCTCATCTCTTTCAGCCTTGCGGATTTCTTTTTCTGCGCGGTCAAACGGTTTTCCGTTGTGTAATGCCTCTACGGTTTTTGGTCCTACTCCGGGAATTTTCAGTAGTTTTCCTTTAGGGAGTTGAAATACTTTCTGGGCTGAGCCTGTATAGCTGATAAGCTGCCTTACCAGGTAATCGCCTATACCCGGAATAAAGTGTAAAGCCAGCAGGGAAAGTCGTTCCTGGTCCATAGAAATCTGAAAATTTAGAATGAGGAAGCCAGATCGGCTACTCCGGAAGCCTGTTGCGGACTTCAACGAGGAACTTCCGGACGGATTTGAGCGAATCAATCAACTCCAGTTTGTCCTTTATATCGAAAGCATTGTTCCGGAGCATTTCCTTGGCGCCCTGCAGGGTAAATCCCCTTTCTTTGACCAGGTGGTAAATGGTTCGCACACTCTCAATGTCTTCCTTGGTAAATTGGCGGTTGCCCTTTCGGTTTTTTTTGGGTTTGATGATGTCAAATTCAGATTCCCAGAAGCGGATTAACGAGGGTGCTACGTTGAAGATTTCGGCTACTTCTCCGATAGAGTAGTAGAGTTTTTCGATTTCTTTTTCCTTGTACGCCATCTTATTGAGCAAGGTAAGTAATAAATCCATTTCCGTCAAAGTGCAAAGGCACCTCGGGAAAATCTTTTTTTGTCAGTTCAATGATTTTGGCAAGGGCCCGATTTTCTGTATCAATTTTTACCCTATTCCGGGCAACCTGGTAGGTTGAGGTAACGTGTGCTTTTAAGAACTTTCCTGTTTTGTCGGTAAAAACCTTTACGATAGGAGCAATGCCGTTAACACCTGATACATTGATGCCACTGTAGGTACAGAAATTACCAAGGCTGTAGGCAATAAACCGGTCTTTATACACCTCCACCGCGCGGGTTACGTGCGGTCCATGCCCGAAAACCACATCGGCACCCGCATCAATTACCGCATGGGCAAATGCCCACACATTGCCGCGGTCTTCGCCATGGAAAATTTCAGTTTGTCGGGATATATGCTGGTGCTGAGGGCCTTCGGCACCTCCATGGAACGAAACAATGACGATATCTGCCAGTGTATCCAGGTGATTTACCAGGGCTTTTGCCCCGGCAAGGTCGAGCAGCGGCACACAATTGCTGTTGGGAGCAAACGCTACCACCCCAAACCGGATATTGTTCCGCTCAACGATGGTAAACTTTTGCTGCAACTGACCGGCATGGTTAATGCCGGCTTCCAGGAGTGTTTTCATGCTGCTCTTTCTGCCAATTTCACCAAAATCGCCAGCATGGTTGTTGGCCAGGCTCATTACATCAAACCCGGCATTCACCAGGTTTTGAACATACCGTGTAGGGCTTTTGAAGGCATAGCATACTTTCGGATCGCGACAGGTTTTGGGTGTGCCACCTTCATCCAACAGTACGCCTTCCAGGTTGCCAAAGGTTAAATCGGCATTGCGTAGTACCTCTTCAACTTCTTTCATCAGGTATTTTCCATTTTCCGGGGGCAGCATGGGTTCGGGGTACGAGGTGCCCATCATGATGTCGCCAACCCCGATGATGGTAACGGGATCAACGGTCTGACCGAAAGCCAGCAGCAGGCAAAAACAAAAGGCTAAGGTAAATTGTATGCGCACAAATTTTTTTACTGCAAATAAAATGAAATTTAACAAGGAGCAGGATTTCGTTAATCGAGTGACGATTCGGATTTTCCCGCTGTTTGAATGAGTTTGAGGTACTCCTGGTTGCTGAGGTCGCGCTGGAAAAAGTGAATCGGGTTAACGGCCTGCCCTTTATAAAATACCTCATAATGCAGGTGAGGGGATACCGAGATGCCTGTATTGCCAACGTATCCAATCAGTTCACCGCGTTTTACGAACTGCCCGGGCCGCACATTGAATTTGTATAGATGCGCATAACGGGTTTCATAATCAAAACCGTGGTCAATATAGATAACGTTGCCATAGGAGCCCGAGAAGTAGGCCATCGACACACGCCCATCGCCTGTTGCATATACGGGTGAACCTTTAGGAGCCGTAAAGTCAAGGCCTTTATGATCCATCAGCACGTTGAAGATGGGGTGCATGCGCAGGCCAAATGTAGTATGCAGTCGGGTAAGTTCCCGGTTATCCACCGGCTGAATAGCCGGGCGCGATGCCCACATCGTACTTTTTATCTGGGCAATGTCATTTAACTGGTTAAACGACTGGACTTCAACTTCGGCCTGATGCTTTAACCGGTCGATCTTTTTATAGGCTTCGAGTATGGCCGGGTAGTTACGCACTTCGGCCGGATATCTTGCTTCTACACCACCCGTACCGGCTTTGCGTTGCGCAGCCGACAGTGCAGGAAGGTCGAGGATTAACCGGTAGGTGTGGTCATCCAGTTCGGCCAGCGAGGCTAAGGTTTTCTGGCGTTCGCTAACCTGTTTTTGAAGCCACTGCCATTGGGCCATTAGCGCCTTGTTTCTTTTTCGCTGTAATTGCTCCTCGATAGGACTATACCGGTTAATGTACCAGCCAAACGTAGTTAGGGCAAGTAGTGTCGAGAGCGAAAAAAAGACAACGAGTTTTTTAAGCAGCCGCGTGCCGGTAAGATAAACCGGTTCGTACTGGCAGGTGTGGGGGTTATATGTAAACTGCAGCGCAGCCATTTAATCGAGCGACTGATTTCTTTCCTTTGCCTGTTTGGTAAGTTGCATAAACTGTTTGCTGGTGAGGCCATCCATCATATACCACATTGGGTCAACCTGTTCGCCATTGCGGATAATTTCGTAGTGAAGGTGAGGAGCGGAAGCGCCCCCACTTATGCCCACCGTTCCGATAACGGTACCTTTTTTCACTGCCTGCCCGGTGTTCACGGCAAGTTTGTGCAGGTGTGCATAGCGGGTAATGATGCCATTGCCATGATCAATTTCAACAAAATTTCCGTACCCCGCTTCCAGGTTACTCATGCCGGTGTCCACTATCTTGCCTTGTCCGGTAGCATAAACCGGGGTACCCTTGGGGGCGGCAAAGTCAAGCCCTTTATGTTGATAAACTCCCTTATGAAACGGATTGATCCGTAAACCAAATCCGGAAGCAACGTTAAGGTGAGTTTTGGAAACCGGTTGCCCGGAAGGCCAGGCGGCAATGGCAGCTTTATCGGCTGCTGAAAGGTTAAGGTAAGAAACATACCGATAGTTACTCACGGCAGCATTTTTGCAGATGTTATAAAGCTTACCTTGAACGTCATGCAATAGTTGTCTCGCTTCCCTGGCATCCGATGGAAAGTTGTATTCCTGTTTTTTAAGCATTTCTGTGATACCCGGCTCTGCAAAAATTTTTAGTTCTATTGATTTTTGAGTTGCCGCAATGCCGGCAAGGGATGCATCAAGCAACCTGATTTGATTGTTCAGTAGGATATAATGTTTTTGCAGTGCCTTGTTTTCGGCACGCAGGGCAAGGGTGGCTTGAGTGGTAAAAAAACGCCCATGCAGAAAGGCTATACCTGCGAATAGAACCGCGCCCATCGTCAGCAGCGAAACGGCATAAAGCAATACCTGAATTAATGAAATTTTCGCAGGCTCGTAGCGGCAGGTAGCGGAGTTATAGTTGAATTTGGTGATGGCCATTTCCTCTAAAAATGCAAGCGAAACCAACCAATCCCACTATTCTGCTTAATTTTGTCGCTTGATTGAACCGTGTTTTAATTAACGCGGGCTAAGATACTAAAAATCATCAGAGTTAAAAGTTTACGGATGTGATGGATTCGGACGAGATACGGAAAAAATTCCTTAATTTCTTTAAAGAAAAAGGGCACCTTATCGTTCCCTCAGCCCCGCTGGTGCTGAAAAACGACCCTACGCTGATGTTTACCAACTCGGGCATGGTGCAGTTTAAAGATTATTTTCTAGGGCATGGCACCCCAAAAAGTGCACGCATTGCCGATACTCAAAAATGCCTTCGCGTGAGCGGTAAGCACAACGACCTCGAAGAAGTTGGCATTGATACTTACCATCACACTATGTTCGAAATGCTTGGCAACTGGTCGTTTGGCGATTACTTTAAAAAGGAAGCAATTGCCTGGGCGTGGGAGTTACTTACCCAGGTGTATAAACTGCCAAGCAGCAGGCTTTACGCAACTGTGTTTGGTGGTGATATAGACGACAGGCTTCCGCCTGATGAGGAGGCACTTACCTACTGGAAGCACATTCTGCCAGAAGGCCGGATCCTGTACGGAAAGAAAAAAGATAATTTCTGGGAGATGGGTGATACCGGTCCGTGTGGCCCCTGCTCGGAGATACACATTGACCTTCGAACGGATGACGAAATCAAGAAAAAACCTGGAAGAGAACTGGTTAATGCCGATCATCCCCAGGTTATCGAAATATGGAACCTGGTGTTTATGGAATTTAACCGCAAGGCCGATGGTTCGTTGGAAAAGCTTCCTGCCCAGCACGTTGATACGGGAATGGGCTTTGAGCGGCTTTGCATGGCTATTCAGGGAAAAACTTCTACCTACGACACCACGGTATTCAGGCCACTTATGGATTTCATTTCACAAGCGTGTGCCATACCCTATGGTGCCAATGAAAAATCCGACATTGCAATACGGGTGCTGGCCGACCACATCCGCGCAGTTGCCTTTGCCGTAGCCGATGGCCAGTTGCCATCCAATACCGGGGCAGGGTATGTCATCAGGCGCATCCTTCGCAGGGCTGTGCGGTATGGATTCACGTTCCTTAAGTTGAAGGAACCCTTCCTCTACAAACTCGTGCCTGTGCTGAGCAGGCAACTTGGCGAAGTGTTTCCTGAGTTGGAATCGCAGAAAGATTACGTGAGTAAAGTAATTTTCGAAGAGGAGCAGTCATTTTTGAAAACGCTTGACAAGGGGCTGAAACGGTTTGACGGACTTGAAGCTGAATTTTTACAATCCGGAGTTCCCGGAACGGTTGCCTTTGAACTATACGATACCTACGGCTTTCCATTTGACCTCACCTCACTCATCGCCCGCGAACGCGGCCTAACTGTTGATGAAAAAGGATTTCTGGTTGAAATGGAAAAACAAAAAGCCAGGTCAAAGTCGGATGCCGTAAAAGAGGCAGGCGATTGGGTTGTGGTGGGTAAAGAAGTGCCCACCGAATTTATCGGTTACGATAACCTGAAGGCCCGTGTGCACATCATCAAATACAGAAAACTGAAGCAAAAGGGTAAGGAAACATTTCAACTGGTGTTTGATAAAACCCCGTTCTATGCCGAGAGTGGCGGACAAGTAGGGGATACCGGATACCTTGAAACGGGTAGCGGGAAAATTCCGGTAGTTGATACCCGGAAAGAAAACGAGCTCATCGTGCATTTTACCGAACAATTGCCGGCTGACCTCTCGGCTTCTTTTCAAGCGGTTGTATCGGCCGACAGGCGCAGGCTTATCATGAATAACCATAGCGTTACCCACCTGTTGCATGCCGCGCTTCGTCAGGTACTCGGCAAACATGTAGAGCAAAAAGGTTCGCTGGTAAACGATAAAATCACCCGGTTTGATTTTTCACACTTTTCAGCCCTTACTCCCGAAGAAATCAGCAAAGTAGAAGAACTGGTTAACCGAAAAATCAGGGAAAATATTCCGTTGGATGAGAAGCGTAACGTGCCCATCGAAACAGCCAAACAAATGAGGGCTATGGCCCTGTTCGGTGAAAAGTATGGCGACCTCGTGCGCGTGATAACCTTTGATCCCTCTTTTTCAACCGAGTTGTGCGGAGGCACGCACGTTCCGGCCACCGGTCACATCGGATTATTTAAGATTGTCTCGGAGAGTTCAGTTGCAGCCGGGGTGCGCAGAATTGAAGCGGTGACAGCCGAAGAAGCCGAAAAGCTTGTTCGCCAGGAGCTTTACCTCCTCGACCAGGTACGTGGGTTGCTGAAGAACCCTAAAGATGTTGTTGCCGCCACAAAGGCGCTGCTGGATGAACGCCACCTGTTTGAGAAGAAGCTTGAACGCCTTTATCAGGAACAGGCCAATCACCTGAAAGACGAACTGGCAAAAAAAGTATTGAAGAAAAACGGCTCCAGCCTGATAATTGAAAAAATAAGCGTTCCGAATCTCGAAGTGTTAAAAAGCATTGCGTATGCCCTGCGCAATCAGTTCGATGATTTGCTGCTGGTACTCGCTGCCGATGTGGAGAACAAACCCCAGGTAGCCGTAATGATAGGCGAAAAACTTGCCCAAACCAATACCTACCATGCCGGCAATATGGTAAAAGAACTGGCCAGGGAAATTGAAGGAGGGGGCGGAGGGCAGCACTTTTTTGCTACAGCCGGAGGAAAAAATCTTCAGGGCCTTGATGCCGTTCTGGCAAAGGCAAGGCAACTGATAAAGTAAGTTGTACAATCCATTGAGCACGAACACTACAGCACACTACAAGCCTGTTATTGGTCTTGAGGTACACATACAACTGGCCACAACCAGTAAATTATTTTCCGGTGATTCGGCTGCCTTTGGTGCTGAACCAAACACAAACATCAGCGTGGTTTCGCTGGCGCATCCCGGCACGTTGCCAAAACTGAATCGCAGGGCAATTGAATTGGCCATTAAAATGGGTCTTGCCTGCGGGTGTGAGATTACCCATGAAATTTATTTTGACAGAAAAAACTATTTCTACCCCGATCTGCCTAAAGGATATCAACTCACCCAACACCGAACCCCCATTTGCAGAGGCGGGGCCATTCCGCTGCGGTTGGCCGATGGCATCGTCCGCGTTATTCGGCTTAACCGAATACACCTAGAAGAGGATGCCGGTAAATCCATTCACGATGGCTCCGACAGCGAGTCGTTTATTGATTTTAACCGTGCCGGTGTGCCACTGCTCGAACTGGTTACCGAACCGGTAATCGGCTCGGCCGAAGAAGCAGGAGCTTTGCTGGGTGAAATACGAAAGTTGGTCCGCTACCTGCAAATCAGCGATGGCAATATGGAAGAAGGTTCGCTGCGCTGCGATGCCAATGTTTCGGTTATGCCGTCCGGGTCGGCACAGTTGGGAAGAAAGGTTGAAATAAAAAATCTTAATTCTATCCGGTTTGTGCAACAGGCCATTACTGCCGAAATCAGTCGCCAGGTAAGCTTGTTGGATAACGGAATGCCTATCCAACCGGAAACCCGGTTATACGACACGGCATCCGGCAATACCGTTGCCATGCGTACCAAAGAAGAACTTAATGACTACCGCTATTTTCCTGAACCCGACCTAAGTCCGGTTATCCTTACCGAACAACAAGTGGAGGCCATTAAGGCAACCCTGCTGGAACTTCCCTGGCAAGTCGTCAGTGAGGATCGATCCGATATGGACCGGGCCCGCCAGATTCTGGATGAGGATCATTACGATTTGCAGGAGATCAAAGAGCGCATCCTGGAATACCTGGCAGTT
>CAYNIH010000072.1:0-11569 GCA_964397115.1 uncultured Roseivirgaceae bacterium
TTTTAGATTTAAGCAATATTAGAGAAGCAGCCCTGCTTCCAAGAGATATAAAGAGACTTGAACCATAATAAAGGAGATGAATTAAATGAATATGGATGTTGATGTTGTAAAGTATATAGCAAAACTTTCAAGGCTTTCCTTCACAATGCGGCCCAGAAAGGGCTCGTCTTCAACATAGAGTACACTCACCTTAGTCATACTTAATAGCGGACGGCATAGCAATAATAAATCGGCTTCCTTTTCCCGGTTCGCTTTCAATACGAATGGTACCTTCATGGCGTTTCACTACGTTGGCCACATAGCTCAGGCCCAGTCCGTAACCTTTAGCATTGTGTACATCGCCTTGCGGAACCCGGAAGAACTTCTCAAAAATTTTATCCTGATACTCGGCCGGAATTCCGATTCCGTTGTCTTCAACAGAAAGTATCACTTGCCGGTTGGTGTGGCTAAGCCCAATGGTAATTGTGCAACCCGGTTTACTGTACTTCAGGGCATTGTCGATTAGGTTATAAACAGCGTTGGTCAGGTGTTCGGCATTCCCTTTAACAAAGAAGTTTAGGCCGTGCTTATGAAAAGCAACTGTTGCATTTTGTTTTTCAAACATCAATTTCATTGAGGTTAAAACCTCCTCAATAATTCCTGCTAAATCAACTTCCTCGGTTATTAGGTCTAACCCGTTTTGTTCGAAGGCCGATGTATTCAAGATTTTTTCGGTCATCAGCGTTAAGCGGTTCAGTTCATTCTGCGCAATCTGCACGTACTCCTGTGTTAATTGCGGGTTATTTAATGCTTTAAAATTCTTCAAGGCTTCCAGCGCCACGCTTACAGTAGCTATGGGTGTTTTCAGTTCGTGGGTTATGTTGCTGATGAGTTCGTTCTTCAACTGCATCAACTTTTGCTGGGTACGCATGCTGCGGTACATTACCGCGAAAGCTGTACCGGTTACCAGGGTTAAAATAATGGAGAAGGCTATTTGCGGGCTAATCTTGGCCAATAGCATGGGCTGAATATTTTCGAAACGCGCCTGGTAAACAGGCGTGTGGGGTAAAAAGAAAGGCTCTGTTACAAAACCGTGCACATCTGCCGGTTGGGTATGAGCGGAGTGGAGTCTTTTTACTTCCGGCTTAAGGGCGATGCCAACAGCATGAAGTGTATCGGTATAAGCATGCTGGATGTCTTCAATGCTAAGGGAGTCACCGGTCAATCGCAAAATAAATCTGCCGGGTTCGCGCCTTCTCACCTTGGTAAGCAGCGGACGGATTACCTGTTTAATGCTGTCGCCAGGTGGATCTGTGGTTATAAAAAACTGAATAAGGGAGTCGTGTACATCAATTCGTGAATATTTTTGTCCTGAAATTCTTGCCGGCAGGGAATCGGTGGTGATTTTCGTTCCCCACATTTTAATTCGTGTGAACTCTCCCGGAACACGGGTAACCTGTAGGCTGTCAGCGACAGGTACCCGTTCCAGCCCCTTCATGATCAGTGAATCGTTTAGGCTAATAATTGTGGTGCGAAATAAGGAATTGGTCTCTTTACGGAAACTCTCCAAGGCTTCATTATATGTGCTGCGAAGCCAAAGTATCTGCAGCACCAACAACAACAACATGCTGCTAGCCATCAGAGTGATGGTGTACAATTGGCTTCGGGTGCGCATACGCAGTAATAAAAGTAATGCCTTTCAGGAAACAGTGGATACCCCTTTAACATTAATTAACCTTCCATTCAGAACATTTAACCTTTGTGATATATCATCAGCCGTAGATTTGCACAGTAACTGAACAAACCATGAAATATTCCATGTCAATGAAAAAATTTATCCTGATTATCGGGGTGCTGGTTTCGCTGGCCGCAGTGCAAATCGTCTGGGGTCAACATGCCGAAGGCGTAATCCTGTACGAGGTCAAAACTAATCTTCACCGCAATTTGCCGCCCGAACGGCAAGACATGAAAGCCATGATACCGGAATTTCGTACCACCAGAGATCAGCTTTTTTTCAATGCCCATGAGTCATCCTACAAACCTGTTGAAGAAGATGAGGACGAAATTTCCGGTGGAAACGAGGGTGTCCAAATCCGGATGCGCGTAGCGCAAAATGAGCATTATCAGAACACCGAAACTTCAAAAAGAATTGTTTTGCAGGAGTTTATGGGTAAAAATTACCTTATCGAAGATTCGATTAAAATGTCTCCGTGGAAATTCGGCACAGAAGTAAAAACCATTTTAGGGTACGAATGCCGGCAGGCATTTTTTACAGAAGAAGTACAAGGACGGACGTTGGAAATAACAGCCTGGTACACCGATAAAATCAGGCCGCTACTGGGGCCTGAGCGTTTTAACACTTTGCCCGGCACCGTGCTGGCGGTTGACATCAATAATGGCGAGCGGGTTACAGTGGCACGGAATATTGAACTCAGGCCGCTGAAAAAAAATGAGTTGAAGGTTCCTTCAGTTGGAATAAAAACCACTCAGGTAGAGTTTCGCAAACTGGTTGCCGAACAAATGGAACGCATTCGTTCTAATGGCGGTAATGTCATCATCCGCAATTAAGTTCACCTCATTGAATTGTTTTTAATTTTTACTAGTTAACCAATGAGAATACTAATTACACTTGGGGCGTTATTATTCGGCCACTTAGTCCTTGCCCAAAAGTTTACGCTCAAAGGTCAACTTGCCGATTCTGCAGGAATACCGCTATCATCAGCAACGGTATTCCTGCTTAACCCCAAAGATTCTTCGCTGGTAAACTTTGCAGCCAGCAATCCACAAGGATATTTTGAACTAAAGAATATTAACAGTGCAGAATATATTTTTAAAGTTACCTATGTAGGATACCTGCCCCTTGCTATGCGCATCGCTCCCCGGCCTGATGAGGCCATGATTGACTTGGGCGTGCTTACCATGGAGGTTGACAGGCGCCTGCTCGATGAAATAACCATTCGCGCTGAACGGGCACCGGTGGCGATAAAAAAAGACACGATTGAGTTTAATGCATCGGCTTTTAAAACAAAGCCAAATGCTGTGGTGGAGGATCTGCTGAAGCAAATGCCCAGTATTGAAGTAGATAATGACGGGACTATTCGTGCGCAAGGCGAACAGGTGCAGCAGGTTACCGTAGATGGTCGGGAATTTTTTGGCCGCGACCCAAAACTGGCCACCCGCAATTTGCCAGCCGATGCAGTTGACAAAGTGCAGGTTTTCGATAGAAAATCAGACCAGGCTGCCTTCACCGGTATTGATGATGGGCAGCGATCAAAAACAATTAACCTGGAATTGAAGGAAGAAAAGCGAAACGGTGCTTTTGGAAACCTGATGGCCGGTGGCGGTAATGATGAGCGGTTTATCACCCGGTTAAGTCTTAACCGCTTCAGCAAGGGTAGTCAGTTCTCTGTGCTGGGCATGGGTAACAACATTAACGAACAGGGTTTTTCAATTGACGATTACATGAATTTTTCCGGGGGCAGCCAGCAGATGATGAGTGGAGGGGCTTTACGTCTTCAGTTCAATGGAACAAACGAGAGCGGCATTCCCCTGAATTTTGGTGGGCGAAATAATGGACTGATGACGAATTATGGCGGTGGAATAAATTTCAACAGGGATTTGGGTAAAGAAAGGCGAACCCAGGTAAATGGAAACTACTTTTTCAACTACCTCGATCATGATTTGGTTCAGAATACCTACCGCGAAAACTATCTGCCCAATGATCAAAACTTTAATTTTGATCAGGTGAGTTCGCAGAACAATACGAACTCCAATCATCGGATTAATTTTATTCTGGATCAGAAAATTGACTCCATGAATTCGGTAAAATGGACCACTAATTTTTCATTTAATGAAACGGATAGCAAGGTAAATAGTCTCAGTACTACGTTTTCTCCGGAGGGCACCCTACAAAATGAAAGTGAGCGGTTGTCTCAATCGTCAGGAACAACCTATCGGTTCAACTCAAATGCATTGTACCGGCATCGGTTTGCGAAAAAAGGCCGAACGTTTTCTGCTAACCTCATGCTTGGATTAACCGAAACAGAAAGAAACGGGTCACTAAACGCCATCAATACGTTTTACATTCCTGCTGATAGTGTTGCAATCATTGAACAACGCAATTACCAGAAGAACGATAATCAAAATTACGGGGTAACCTTTACCTATACCGAGCCCCTGGGCAAGCGCAGGTACCTGGAGGGCAGCTACAGTTTAAGTAATAACCGAAATCAGGTTAACCGGGAGGTTTATGATATAGAGAATGAGGTTGAGGTTATTAACACCCTGCTGAGCAACAGCTATTCAAGCGACTATTTATACCAGCGTTCAGGACTCAATTTCCGGATGAACCGATCCAAATTTAACCTGACAGCGGGCGTGTCGCTCCAGCAAACGAATCTCAGGGGCGAACTTAACCCCCCTTTTGAAGATATTAACCGCCAATTTTCCAACGTGTTGCCGGTAGTACGCTTTAACTACGATTTTTCGGGAACTCGGCATTTGAATGTTGAGTATGAAACTTCGGTGCAGGAGCCAACCATTCAACAATTGCAACCGGTGATTGATAATTCCGATCCGCTCAATATTTATGTAGGCAACCCGGCATTGCGTCCGGCTTATAATCAAAACTGGCGGGTTAACTTCACTACCTTCGACCCGGTTAAGTTTGTCAGTTTCTTTGCCTTCGTTAATGTGGATTATACAACAAATGCCATTACCAATGCGCAGTACATCAACGATCAGCTTGTCAGAACAACCATTCCCGTAAACGTATCCAGTAATTTCAGGGCTATGGCCGATGTGAGTTTCAGTTTTCAGGTAAGAAAAATCAACAGCCGCTTCACCATCGGCACCAATGTGCGGAATGCTCAATCAATCAGTTTCCTGAATGACACGGAAAATGAAATTGATCAGTGGACAAAAGGAGGGACTTTCCGTTATTCGTACCGTTATAAAGAAGTTTTTGACCTAAGTTTATCCGCCCGGCTTAATCACCAGAAAACGACTTACGAATTCAATCAACCGACTCAGTCTAACCTAAATCAGACCTATTCTTCCGAGGTGAACCTTTCTTTCCTTAAAAATTACCAGTTCAGCACGGGCTTCGACTTCCTTGTTTACCAGGATCCGTCTAATGACTACCAGCAGGAAATTCCATTGCTGAACTTGTCCTTGTCGAGGTTTTTACTTAAAAATAACGCAGGCGAATTGAAATTTTCAGTAAACAACATTCTCGACAAAGCGCTGGGTATTTCGCAACAAGCCACAAGTAATTATTTCGAACGGACGGTTTCAAACTCTCTTGGACAGTATTTTATGTTGAGTTTTACCTATGCGTTGAACAAGCACCTTAACCCGATGGGCATGCGAAGGAGTGGTGCAATGATGAGGGTAATCCAGCAGTAACACGGTTGGTAAAAACAAGGGCAAACGCAATTTGTCGTTATCTTTGGGCACATGAAAAAATTCCTGTGCTCTTTTTTATTGTTTTGCAATCCGGTACTTTTCGTAATAGGGCAGGTGTACACTCCAAAATTTGATTTACAGGGTCATCGCGGTGCTCGTGGCATTAAACCGGAGAACACCCTACCGGCTTTTATCGCAGCCCTCGATGCTGGGGTAACTACACTTGAATTGGATGTCGTCATCACCAAAGACAATCAGGTGGTTGTTTCGCATGAACCCTGGATGTCAGATGAAATTTGCCTGAAACCGGATAATACAGCGATTTCTTCGAGCGAGGCGAAAGCGATTAATATTTACCAGCTAACCTATGGAGAGGTAAAACAATATGATTGCGGATCGAAAGGAAACAGCAGGTTTCCGGAGCAGGAGAAAATAAAAGCAGTAAAGCCCCTGCTTAAAGACGTTATTGCCGCGGTGGAAGACCACATCAAAAGCTATACACAATATGAAGTTGACTATAACATCGAATTAAAAAGTGCAAAAGCTGGCGATGGTAAATATCATCCTGCCCCGGGCGAGTTCTCTGACTTGGTGTATAACCTGCTAAATCAATATTTGCCGATGGATCGTGTGGTGGTTCAGTCGTTTGATTTCCGGATACTCCAATACTGGCATGCCAATTATCCTACGGTTCGGTTGGCTGCATTAATTGAAAACTCAAAATCTATTGATGCGAACCTGAAAGAACTGGGCTTCATTCCGTCAATATATAGTCCGTACTACAAACTGTTGTCCGAAGAAATGGTTAAAGAACTAAGGTCGATGAAGATGAGGGTTATCCCGTGGACGGTAAACGAACCGGACGACATGAAACGGTTGCGCGCCTGGGGAGTTGACGGCATCATAACCGATTATCCTAACCGCGCAGCCGAAATCGGATTAGGACTGAAAGGCAAAAACGGAAAGGGTAAGTAGAACGGCCTCCGGTAATCAGGTGCCCGCACAAATGCTTATCATTGTACGAAAATTTGGATATGACCAAATACGATGTGTACGGAATTGGCAATGCCATTGTTGATATAGTTACCGAGGTTGATCACGATTTTTTCGAAACCCACGGCATTGAAAAGGGGGTAATGACACTGGTGGATGAAAAACGCCAGCTTCAACTTATGAAAGCCATCGACATGAAGCGCAGCAAAATGTCGGGCGGAGGGTCGGCAGGAAATACGGTGGTTGCCGTAAATCAGTTTGGAGGGAAAACCTATTATTCCTGCCTAGTAGCCAACGATGAATTGGGTAAATTTTTTTTGGAAGACCTGAAGCGAAATGGCGTTGACACCAACCTTCGCATTGAAAACTGTCCATCAGGCCATACCGGAAAGTGCCTCGTCATGACCAGCCCGGATGCGCAGCGCACGATGAATACTTTTTTGGGCGTAAGTTCATTCCTTTCTGCAGAACACCTGAATGAAACCGCTATTCGTGAGTCGCAGTACCTCTATATGGAAGGTTACCTCGTGGCCAGTCCGAAAGGGCTTGAAGCCCTGAGAGAGGCGAAGAAAATAGCCGAACGCAATAAAGTTTCTACCGCGCTTACCTTTTCGGATGCCAGTATGGTTAAGTATTTCTCTGCCCAAATGCTACAAGTGGTTGGCGCCAGTGTGGATTTGCTTTTTTGCAATGAAGAAGAAGCAATGATTTTCACCGGGACCGACTCGCTGCAACAAGCCAGAGAAAAACTGAAAGAGTCAGCCAAACGGTTTGCTATTACCCTTGGGGCCAATGGAGCATTAATTTTTGATGGCGATACGTTTATTCAGATAGAGCCGTATAAGGTGAAGGCGATTGACACCAATGGTGCTGGCGACATGTTTGCCGGAGCATTTCTGTACGGAATTACTCACCAGCATAGCTTTGCTGAGGCCGGTAAACTGGCTTCATTGGCTTCGTCCCGAGTGGTGGCTCAGTGGGGACCACGCCTTAATCCGGAGGAGGCAAAAAAAGTGCTGGCCGACTTAATAGCTTGATAATGGAACCAGTTCGACATTGGCTAACACTCTTCTTGCTATTCCTTTTAATAATTAAGGTGGGCGGGCAAACTACTACTCCCGAAACAACCATAGCAGCGTGGGAAAAATGTGGAATACGAACAACCTTTCCTGGGTTGACCGGCTTTTTGTAACCGATCAGCCCGTTACCTATTTTTCTTGGGAGTACAAAGGATTGATCAGTGGAATTGAAGCGCATCGAGCACACCATGCAAAATTTGGATTTGTTCCTGAGGGGAAGCAGACGGGTAATAAACTTTGGCTTGAAGAGGTCCAGTATTACCAAAACGCTCAAACCTGCCTGGTCACCGCAACCTGGTTTTTTCAGCGAGCCGAATCCGTACAATACCAGTCAGGCCCAGTAAGCCTTTCTTCTTGTTAAACAGGGTAGCGACTGGAGAATAAGGCACGCGCACTTTTCGAACAATCCCTGATGGCTTGGAAATACCGAAAATCCTAAGCACTTTTGCAGCCCTTTTAGAATTTTATAACTATGAAAAGGACATATCAGCCATCCAAACGAAAGCGCAAAAACAAGCACGGGTTCCGTGAAAGAATGGCCTCTGCCAATGGGCGCAGAGTCCTTGCCTCACGGAGGAAAAAAGGAAGAAAGAAACTTACAGTTTCTGATGAAACTACCTTTAAGAAGAAATAATCAGCCTTCCGGGCCGCAAAACTGGCACGACAGGTAAATCCATGAGGGCAAAGCGGTTTCCTAAATCAAGCCGGCTCCGGGGGCAAAAAAAAATTCAGGAACTCTTTAAAACGGGTTCCTCTTTTTATTTTGATGCCTTCCGTGTGGTGGTACTCAGGTCTGCCTCCCAGCAAGGAAAGCATGAGGTGATATTTACTGTTTCGAAACGCAACTTTAAAAAGGCAGTACTCCGGAACCGGATTAAGCGGTTATTAAAAGAGGCCTACCGGCTTAATCAGGAAAAAATAGGCAGCCTGCCTAAACTTCAAATCGCGTATATTTATACCTCCAACGAACTCCCGGATTTTAAGCAGGTAGAAGTGAAATTACTTGAATCGTTTGAGCGTTTAAAACACTATGTGGAGAAAGCTTAAGTGGCCGCTCCTTGCAGCAGCAAGCGTTACCGTGCTCCTGGCCTTCAGCAGGCCTGCTGAACGTTATTACGAAATCGCCAAAAACCTCGACATTTTTGCTACCCTTTTTAAGGAGGTTAATGCCTACTATGTGGATGAGGTTGATCCCCAGAAACTGATCCGCAGCGGCATTGATGGCATGCTGGAATCCCTCGACCCGTATACCGACTTTATTCCTGAAGAAGAACTGGAAGGTTTCCGAATTACCACAACCGGTCAGTATGCAGGAATAGGAGCGCTGATTGGTGTGGTTAACAAGAAAACCGTTATCACTCACCCCTACAAAAATTTCCCGGCCTATAATGCAGGTATAAAAGTAGGAGATGAGATAATTGCGGTAGATGGCGTTG
Organism: uncultured Roseivirgaceae bacterium; assembly: GCA_964397115.1. Lineage (GTDB taxonomy): Bacteria > Bacteroidota > Bacteroidia > Cytophagales > Cyclobacteriaceae > UBA2336. Next base: position 8,894 of record CAYNIH010000072.1, read on the forward strand.
AGGTGCAGGGCCGATCCACTACCGAAGTAAGTTCGTTACTGAAAGGTGCTGCTAAAACCGATGTAGAAATTAAAATCAGACGACCCGGTTTGAAGAATGACCTGGTGTTAAAAATCAAACGCGAGCGCATCATCATAAAAAATATTGCTTATGCAGGAATGATTGATGATGAAATCGGGTACATTAAACTGGATGACTTTACCCCGGGAGCCGGAAGAGAAGTAGGCGAAGCGACCAGTAAACTTAAGCGGCAGGGAGCAAAGAAACTTATCCTTGATTTACGCGATAACCCCGGAGGCATGCTCCATGAGGCTGTAAACATTGTTAACCTGTTCATTCCAAAGGGTAAGGAAGTGGTTAGCATGAAAGGGAAAGTTGCCGAGTGGAATAAAACCTACACCACATTAAACAACCCGCTCGATACCGAAATTCCGATTGTTATACTCACCGGAGAAGGAAGCGCTTCGGCCTCCGAAATTGTTGCCGGTGCACTTCAGGATTACGACCGGGCGGTTCTTGTAGGAAGAAAAACGTTTGGAAAGGGATTGGTTCAGGCCACACGACAGTTGTCTTATAACGCTCAACTTAAGGTTACCACGGCAAAATACTACATACCGAGCGGCCGATGCATTCAGGAGTTAGACTATTCACATCGCAATGCCGATGGAACCGTTGACAAAGTGGCGGATTCACTTAAAAGCGAGTTTAAAACATCAATGGGAAGAAAAGTGTTTGACAGCGGAGGACTTGATCCGGACATCAAAATTGAACCCGAATACCTTGGCACAGTAACCGTGGCATTGATAAGCGCTGGCCATATCTTCGAGTATGCAACAAAATATTGCGGAGAACACCCTGTTCAACCCCCCCTTAAAACATTCAGGTTGCCTGCTTCCGAATACGATGACTTTGTTTCCTGGTTAAAAGAAAGAAAATTCGCTTATAGCACCCCCCTTGAAACGGAAACCCGGCAACTTATTGAATCAGCCAAACAAGAGCGGTACTACTCCGAACTTTCTAAAGATTTGGAAGGGCTTCGAAGCAAGGTAGATGGAAATAAGCAAAATGATTTTATCCGGTTCAAAGAAGAGATTACCGAAGTACTGGAGCAACAAATTGCTTTCCACTATGGACTGAACGAAGGACAGGCTATGATTTCAATATCCCGTGATAAGACCATTACAACCGCCAGGAACTTGCTTAAGGATATGCAGGCCTATCATAGAATTTTGGCACCGTTATAATGTCGCTTATTTTAAGCATTGAAACCTCTCAGGAAAAGTGTTCGGTAGCTGTTCATAAGGATTATATTTTGCTCGCTTCAGCCTCTGAAGCCGAACCGCGTTCGCATGCTGCTAAACTTGCTATTTTAATTCAAGAGGTCATACAGAGGGCAAGCTGTTCCCTTAACCAACTTTCTGCAGTGGCTGTATCTGCCGGGCCGGGCTCATATACAGGCTTGAGAATAGGCAGCTCAACAGCAAAAGGACTTTGTTATGCCTTGGGTATCCCGTTGATCGCCATCAATACGCTGGATGTACTGATCGCACAAGTAATGAATGACGGCCAGGTTACCGCCCAACTGCTCTGCCCGATGATTGATGCCAGACGGATGGAGGTTTATTGTAAAATTATAGACGGGAAAAACTTTGAAATCCAGGAGATGAAAGCAGTTGTCGTTAACGAACATACGTTTACACACTTGCTCGAAAAATCCTCCATTCATTTTTTTGGAAGCGGTGCGTTAAAATGTAAGCAGGTCATTAGCCACCCCAATGCAAAATTTAGTGATGTTTATCCCGAGGCAACGGCTATGGGGAAGTTGGCTTTTCAGAAGCTTACTTCAGGTGAAATTGAAAACAGTATTACCTTTGAGCCGGTTTATTTGAAAGAATTTCAGACTGGAAAAGATAGGGTAGGTAATGGAAGAGGATAAGGCCATTGTTAACCGGGTTGCCTCCAGCGGGCTGATTACCTTCGATTTGGAAAACTACTATCAGCACGGAGAGCGGGTTATTCTTGACCTTAAAGATCAATTAATTGAAGGCCTCATCCTTAAGGAGAAAAATTTCAGGCAATTCATCCAAAATCACAATTGGAAGCAGTACGAAGGAAAGTTTGTTGCTGTGACTTGCTCGGCCGATGCCATTATTCCCATGTGGGCGTTTATGCTGGCAGCCATTGCACTAAAACCCCATGCCAGCCTTGTTGAATTTGGTTCGCTTGAACGGTTAGAAGATCGCCTCTTTAAAGAATCCTTGTCAGCAGTTGATTGGAATAGTTTTAAAGGAAAAAAAGTTATTCTGAAGGGGTGCAGCCGCTATAATGTGCCGGCATCCGTTTATGTGTACGTAACGAGCAAACTGCAACCCTTAGTGGCAAGTTTAATGTATGGTGAGCCGTGCAGTACCGTGCCTTTATACAAAGCATTTTCTAAGTAACTGAAAATCAGGCGCCTAGTTCTCTTTACAGATAAACTTTTGAAAGTTATTGTTCGGATTTGGAAAGAGGCTTTTTAGCTATTACCTTTGCACTCCCATTTTTGAAAAGAGGCGTTCTTATGGGGCTATTGGCTACTTAAGTAAAAGTTAGCCACAGTAGACTTAAAATATTAAGTCCATAGGAGTTCATTGAATAGATGTGACAGCAAAGCGGACCTTAGGATAGAGATATTCT
>CAYNIH010000073.1:0-11533 GCA_964397115.1 uncultured Roseivirgaceae bacterium
CAAGAAAAACCCCTGCAGGGTGGTCAAACCCAGAAAACATTTTTATTCCTTATTTCCTGAATAGATCAACCTTCAGCAGCGGATTTATTTCTGCCGATGGCAATGTGTTTGTGTTCAGTGCCGAAACCTATGGATCACTGGGTGTGGAAGACATTTTTATTTCTGTGAAAGATGCAAACGGAAAATGGAGCGAACCGCGTAATGCTGGCCGAACGGTAAACACCCAATTTCAGGAACTTACGCCCTCGTTAAGTGACGATGGATCGAGGCTTTACTTTTCAAGTAACGGCCGGAAGGGTTTCGGAAGTTTTGATGTGTACTATTGTACCCGGCTTGATGAAACGTATTTTGTATGGTCGGAGCCGGTTAACCTGGGTGACGGAATTAATTCCGAAGGCCGCGAATTATTTTTCAGAAATTATGGGGCTGGTGGTTTCGGGGTTTTTACCAGTACGAAAAACAGCGATGGTTATGGCGACATTAAACTGTACAGGCCCGGTGAGGTCCAACACGATACCCTGATTGTTTCTCAGCGCGTTAAGCCCGATTCGCTGGTAACCTTTAAAGAAAAGTCTTATCCGGTTTCTGATACGGAGTTGAGGCTTTTTGGCAAAGTAACCGATTCCAAAACGGGCAAACCGATCGATGCACGGATTGCTTTTACCAGTAAAGACAAACGAGTTAATGCCGATGCAAAAAATGAAATGGGTTATGGGATTATGGTTCCTTCCACCGCAGCATATGATATAGAGGTTGCTGCACCAAATTACGTAAGCACGCTTGAAAAACTTGATTTACGCACGGTGGAGTTAAAAGAACTGGAGATGAATTTCCGGTTACAGCCTGTTGAAGTGGGTACCCTGGTAACCCTTAAAAATATTCTTTTCATTCAGGGCACGCCTGAACTGATGCCCGAGTCTTATCCGGAATTGAACCTTGTTGTTGAGTTTTTAAAAGCCAACCCGCAGGTTGAAATTGAACTGTCGGGGCATACCGATAACCGGGGGTCGTACCGTGCACTTCTCGAGTTATCGCAAAAGCGCGTAAACCGGGTTAAAAGTTACCTCGTTTCGAAAGGCATTAACCCCAAACGGATAACGGGAAAAGGATATGGGGGCACCAAACCCGTTGCCAGCAACGATTCGGAGGAAACCCGCCAGTTAAACAGGCGGGTAGAGTTCACCATTAAAAAATTGTAGGTTAAAACCCGCTGGCAGCATCATCGCCACGCGGGTCTGCGCCACCTTCCAACCGCCCATCGGTTAAAACCAAAATAGCATCCACGCGGCCGATACCACGCCTGAAGCGAAAGGTATGCCCCAAGCGTACCAGGTCGAGGCTGTCTTTTTCTGTAAAAGCTCCTTTTTCATTAAATACAAAATCGGGCATCCATTGGCTATGGAATCGTTTGGCTGCCACTGCTTCCTGCATGGTCATACCATGTTCAACCACGTTCAAAATCGTTTGAAATACCGAGGTGATAATGGTTGTACCTCCGGGTGTACCCACCACCATAAACAAGCGGCCATCTTTTTCAACAATGGTGGGTGTCATGGAACTCAGCATGCGCTTGTTGGGAAGAATTTTATTTGCCTCGCCACCGATGGCCCCGTACATGTTGGGAACGCCCGGCTTTACACTGAAATCGTCCATCTCATCGTTGAGAATAAAACCTGAACCGGCAACCACGACATGCGAGCCGTAACCGTCATTTAACGTAGTGGTTACCGATACAGCATTTCCTTCCGCATCAACAACCGAAAGGTGAGTGGTTTGTTCGGATTCATAGCCTTCAATCAGCCCGTGGGCTACCTGGGAACTGGGTGTTGCTTTCTTCAGGTCGAAATTTTCCATGCGTTCATCCAGGTAGCGGTCGGCAACCAGTTTCGAAACGGGCACATTGACAAAATCCGGATCGCCCAGGTAATAGGCCCGGTCGGAATAGGCCCTCCGTTCGGCTTCTACCATCAGGTGAACGGTGTTCGCGGAGTTATGACCCCAACCGGCAACCGGATAATCGCCAACTGTTTTCAGTAATTGAATCAATGCAACGCCTCCGCTGGAGGGTGGCGGCATGGAGATAATTTTGTAGTTCTTGTACGTGTCAACGAGCGGTTTTCTCCATACGGCCGAGTAGTTTTTCAAATCCTCCCTGGTAATGATGCCCTTGCCGCGCTCCATTTCGGCAAGGAGGTGGTCGGCCGTAATGCCTTCATAAAATCCTGCACGGCCTTGATCGCGTATGCGCTCCAGTGTATGACCCAAATCAAGGTGTTTAATGGAATCGCCTTCCCTCCATTCGTCACGCAGCAGGTGTTCTGGCAAAACGGTGTTGTATTTTCTGAAATCTTCAGCAGCGCTGTTTAATCCATGCGCTTCCTTTTCGGTGAGGGTAAAGCCGTTAATGGCCAGGTCAATAGCGGGTTGAATCAGGTCTTTCCAGGGCAACTTGCCATACTTTTGGTGCGCTTCAACCAGGCCGGCAACCGTGCCAGGCACACCGGCCGATAGGTGGCCACGGGCACTCCGTTCAGCAACGGCTTCGCCTGTTTCGGATAGGTACATGTTGGGGTGAGCAGCAGCGGGCGCCTTTTCACGGTAGTCCAGCGCGTCAACTGAACCATCACGGAACCGGATCACCATAAAGCCGCCTCCGCCAATGTTTCCGGCAACGGGGTACACCACAGCCAGCGCAAACTGGGTGGCAATGGCAGCATCAATGGCATTACCGCCTTTTCGCATAATGGCAGCGCCAACCTGGCTGGCCAGCGGATGAGCCGATACCACCATGGCCGAATCGGTAATCAATCCCGTTATGCGCTCCTTTTTTGTGCCGCAGGCAGCGAACATCAACACGGGCAAAAGCAGATAAATACGTTTCATCAGGTTATTGTTTGTAATGACCGGATAAAAGTATTAATTAATTGCAAACTTGGGTATAGCACGTGGGACTACGGAAAGAGAAAGCGGCACGGTTAAAAGTACAGATACTTGATCAGACGCTGAAGTTGATCGGAAAAAAGCCATTTGAAGATTTATTTGTTGATGAGATCTGCGCCCGGGTAAAGATCAGCAAAGTTACTTTCTTTAAATACTTTCCTCAGAAAGAAGACATCCTGCTGTATTATTTCCGCATCTGGTGCTTCGACCGGTCCGTTGAATTGCAGGCCAAACCGAAAGAAGGATTGCAGGGCATTTATTACCTGGCCGATAAATTCAGTGAGGAATGCGAAAACCATCCCGGGTTAATGTTAAGCCTTATCGGTTACCTGGCCGATTTGAAGCGCCCACCCAAACCGTTTCCGGTAAAAGCAGAGGAAAAAGAATGGCTTTATCCGGGTAAACCCGGAATTTCTTCCGTGGAGATCCTTTCGCTGGAACAACTTCTTGAAAAATTTTCATTAGAGGCGGTGTTTAAAAAGGAGATTACCAAAACCAGTTCAACCCGCGATGTTACCCAGTTGTTTATGACTTGCCTCCTGGGGTCGGTGGTTACCGCCCACATTAACCAAGTAAGCCCGCTGCGGTATTTTTTTAAGAAGAATATTGATTTGGTTGTAAGGGGACTGCAGTAGCCTAGCCCTTCATCTTTACCCGTTTAACCCCCTGCTGCTCTGGTTGAATGCGCAACCTGCCGATGTGCCATTTTTTCTTGTAAATATGATTTTTATACCAGGTGTGGTGGTAGCGGGGCTTAACAACCGTTGAGCCTCCCGGCTTTGCAGCCGTGCAGGCGCCTGTCAGCAAAAGCAAGTAAATCCACAACCAATTTGGAATACACTCGTTAAAGGATTTTTTGAAAGGAAATGCCATATGCTTTCTATACCTTCACAAGATATAACCCAAACCCCCTTAACCAAAAATTATACTTATATGAAAAATCTTGTATTGTTTGCTGTACACCTTTTTTTTCGCTTTCAGCCGTAGCCCAGGATGAGGGACTGGCTGTGGCAAAGGCGAGATTTGAAAGAAGCAGGGGTGTATATTTATCTGGTGGATTGGCACTACCATTTGCCGGAAAGTTAGAGGACTATGGTAATGGCCTGAGTTTTGAAGGAGGTTATCTTGCCCGATTAAATAAAATATTGTCATTAGGCGGTAATATTTCCTACTTAAACATGAAGTATGATCCCGGTAAAACGTATCCCTATTATTATAGTGTTGATGACAATTACGCGATTGAACTGGAGTTAGAAGGTGGCGATGTTTCAATGCTTACTGTCGGCTTTGTTGTAAAATTAAATTTCATTCCAGTGGGCGACAACACACCAATTTCGATCTATGGAATTGCTAACCCATTTGTGGCCCAGTCAAGCCGCTCTGAAATGAAGGGGCGGGGATACTTTTATGAGAATTTACAAGGAGATGGCCAATGGGATGATCCTGTGTCCGGGTTGTTCCCTGACGAATGGGATGCCAGCGGATTTCCCATTCTTAATAGTGAGAACAAGATTACCGGTGGCATCCATGTTGGTTTTGGGATTGAATTTGCTCCTGTTAAACCGGTTTCATTTTTTGCTCAGGCAACCGTTAGCTATACAGGAGCCATTACTTATGTGAGTACAAATGACTATTTAACTGATGCTGAACAATATGTGGATGGCAATAACACCATCTATTATGACGCTGCCCCAACTTACTACAATGCTGAATTTCCAATTGTTAAGAATGGATTTCCTGCACTAAGTGTAAAGGCTGGAGTTTCGTTTAACTTTTAATAGAAAATGTTTAGTAAAGCTTCTAGAAAATGTTTAGTAAAGCTTCTGTAGTTATTTGTTTATTGTGGTCAAGTACTTCATTTGCCCAATACAAACTCTACGAAGAGGGCCTAAAAAAGTACAATAACAAAGACTACTACGGTGCCATTGAAACGCTTTCGGATTTTTTAACACGCCCCGTTCGCGACAAAAAGTTCGATGTGGATGCCTACTACTGGAGGGGAATGGCCGCTTTCAAGCTCAATGATTTTGCGTCAGCAGTTGATGATCTTAAGCAAAGCCTTACCCTGAAGCATGGCAATGTTGGCAACATCCATTGGTTTATTGCTAAGTGCTATGAAAACCAACAGTTGTACAATGATGCCGTTATGGAGTATTCTGAGGCATTGAAAATCCTTCGTAGCGATAAGCAAAAGGAATTTCAGATTCTTACCGAACGCTCGGGTGTTTATGCTAAAATGGGCAACACCCCTTCGGCCATGGCCGATCTTCAATTGGCCCTGGTCATCCAGCCAGGCAACGAGTCGGTTAAACAAAGCATCGCCATGCTTTCTGATCCGAAATCGCGTAATGCCGAAGTCAAAACAGAATCCAATCAGCCGGTAGTGGCTCAAAACCAAACGCAACAGAAAAAGGACGAGCCGGTAAAAACCGAACCAAAAGTTGAGATTAAGCCGGAGCCTGTTAAATCCGAGGAGAAGGTAGCCGTTACCCAGGCACCGGTGGTGCAGCAGCCTGTGGTTACTACCCCTGCAGAACCAACCCTTGAAGAATTGTATGGCGATGAAAAGCGTTATGCACTGGTTATCGGCAACTCGGCTTACTCCAAGCAAATCGGGGTGTTGAAAAACCCGGTAAATGATGCTACCGACTTTGCCGAAGTGCTAAAGTCCATGAATTTTGATGTTACCCTGATTACCGATGCGAGCTATGGTAAAATCCGTGCAGAGATGATGAAATTCAGGGACAAACTGAACCAGGGCGAACGCGACAAAACCGTTGGGTTGTTCTTCTATGCCGGCCATGGCCTGCAGCACGATAATGAAAACTATATTGTTCCGGTTGATGCCGAGATTCAATACGAAGACGACATTGCCCGGTTTTGCTTCCCGATACAAAAAATGGTACTCGCCCAGATGGAGATGTCGAACAGCCGGATGAATATTGTTATCCTCGATGCCTGCCGCAACAACCCATTCCCGGCCCTGCATAGAAGCCTAGGTGAGTCTGCCGGGTTAGGCGAAATGAAAAAGGCGAGGGGCGCCTTTATCGCCTATGCAACTTCTCCAGGCTCAGTGGCCTCAGACGGCACCGGCCGCAACGGTCTATATACCCAGGAACTGATTAAAGCCATGAGCAAGCCGGGTCGCACCATCGAACAGGTGTTTAAGGAAGTACGCGCCAATGTGCTCCGCCAGTCGGGTGAACGCCAAAATCCTTGGGAAAACTCTAACATCATTGGCGATTTCTACTTCAAATTGAAATAGCCAGGTAACAGGCACAAACAAAAAAGCCCCGAAAGGGGCTTTTTTGTGCGGTCCGGACGGGACTCGAACCCGCGACCTCCTGCGTGACAGGCAGGCATTCTAACCAGCTGAACTACCGGACCAGCTAAACAGGCTGCAAAGATAAGGGCAGGTTTGTGATCTCCAAAATACGAGATCCCGATAAACATCATTTGCCCGCACAAATCCGTCTTTACCCTTTGGATGTTGGCGTGAAAGGTAAGGTTCATTCAGCTTTCTTATATTGGCACCGGCTAACATTTATTTAGAATGAGTAATAAGTTGTTTGATAAGTCTTTTCTTGGTTTGAAAATGGTTGCCCTGGCAAGCCTAATGTTGCTGCCTGCTTCATGCGAAAATGAAGAACTAAGCTGTACCGAAATTGAGGCGCAATTAGACCAGGCATTCAGCGACCTTACCGTGGCAGTATTTAGTGCGGATTGTTCAAAAATAGCCCCGCTTTTCAACAAGAGCATTAAATTGGTGAAACAAGGAAAAAACTGCGAATATGTTCAGAATCTTATTGCTGATGAAGGGCATGCTTCCGTTGAAGAATTTGTGGAGTATTTAGAATCCGAGCGTGACCGGATTGTTGATGTGCTTAACTGTTAAATGGTGCTGGCGAAAGTAACCCTTGCCTGTGTTCTGACGATGGTTATTTCAATATTCCCCAATCCTGTTAACTTTGCCTGCTCAATCACCGTGCTATGCTGCTCGATTTTGAGAAACCGATTGCTGAACTGGAGGCAAAATTGCAGGATATGAAACACCTGGCCGGTGATAACGATGAAACAGTCAATGAAGCCATCAGGGCCCTTGAAAAAAAAATCATAGACCTAAAGAAAGAAACTTTCGAGAACCTCACCGGCTGGCAGCGCGTTCAGTTATCGCGCCATCCCGACCGCCCCTACACGTTAGACTACATCTATGAAATAACCACCGAATTTATAGAGTTGTTTGGCGACAGGAATGTGGCAGATGACAAAGCCATGGTGGGCGGCCTCGGAACTATAGAAGGTCAAACCTTTATGCTCATCGGTCAGCAGAAAGGGCGTACCACCAAGCAACGCCAGATTCGCAACTTCGGCATGGCCAATCCCGAAGGCTATCGCAAAGCCTTGCGGCTGATGAAAATGGCAGAAAAGTTTAACAAGCCAATCGTGACCTTTATTGATACTCCCGGAGCCTTCCCAGGGCTTGAAGCGGAAGAGCGAGGGCAAGGCGAAGCCATTGCCCGCAACCTGAAGGAAATGTTCACCCTGAACGTTCCGGTTATCTGCATTATTATCGGTGAAGGTGCTTCGGGCGGAGCACTCGGCATCGGCATTGGCGACCGCGTATTTATGCTCGAGAATACCTGGTATTCGGTAATCTCTCCCGAATCCTGTTCGTCCATTCTTTGGCGCAGTTGGGACTATAAAGAGCAGGCCGCAGAAGTGTTGAAGCTCACCGCAAAAGACATGCTTCAGCTCAAGATGATTGACGGCATTATTAAGGAACCGCTCGGTGGCGCCCACACCGATTTGAAATGGATGGCCGATGAGATCAAGAGGATGATACTTTCAACAACCCAGGAACTTAAAGGCATTCCTTCAGCACAACGCATTGAACAAAGAATAAAAAAATTCTGTGCAATGGGCATGGTAAATGAATAGATAAATGTCCACTTTTTCAAAATGAATTGACAGGCTCGTGGTAAATGAGCCTTTTTTATTATCCCTAAAAAAATCACCTTTACATCTCCGCCCTGATTTGTTAATCTTGGAGTTGGAATTAGCAACCGATGAACCTGCACGTAATCAACACAGGATTTTTTAAACTGGATGGAGGGGCCATGTTTGGCGTAGTTCCCAAAACCATCTGGCAAAAAACCAACCCGGCTGACGAGAATAACCTCTGCACCTGGGCCATGCGCTGCCTGCTGATTGAAGACGGTAATCGGCTGATATTGGTTGACAACGGCATAGGGGATAAACAGGATGAAAAATTTTTCGCTCACTATTACCTTCATGGTGAAGACAGCCTGATAAACTCAATTCATCGTGCGGGCTTTTCGGAAAATGATATAACCGATATGTTTCTCACCCATCTGCATTTTGATCATTGTGGCGGTGGGGTGAAGCGAAATAGAGAAAAATTCGAGCTTACTTTTAAAAACGCCCGTTACTGGTCCAACGCAGACCACTGGAAATGGGCTACCCAACCCAATGCCCGTGAAAAGGCCAGTTTTCTGAAAGAAAATATCTTGCCGATGCAGGATAGCGGGCAACTTGAATTTATTAATCCCGCAGTAAACTCTCTGTTCACGCAATTCGATATTTTCTATGCCTCCGGTCATACCGATAAAATGATGATTCCCATGATTCGCTATAAAGACAAGACGGTTTGTTTCATGGCCGATTTGATTCCTTCAGTTGGGCACATTCCATTGCCTTATGTGATGGGTTATGACACGCGCCCTCTTCTAACACTGGAAGAGAAAGGAGCTTTTCTTAACGAAGCAGCGAATAATGGTTATGTGCTCTTCTTTGAGCACGACCCGGCAAATGAATGCTGTACGGTAAAGCATACCGAAAAAGGTGTGCGGGTTGATCAGATTTTCAGGCTTAGCGACTTATGAAAATAGGACTTGCACTTTCGGGAGGTGGCGCCCGTGGCATTGCCCATCTGGGAGTAATAAAAGCCTTTGAAGAAATTGGAATAACATTCTCGGCCGTATCGGGCACCAGTGCCGGGGCGATAGCCGGGGCATTTTATTGTGCGGGCTATAAACCCGATGAAATCCTTGAGATCATTACATCCATGGGCTTCCTTAATTCTGTTCGCCCGGCCTGGTCCTGGACAGGCCTTTTGAGCATGGAAGGCTTTAAAGAAGTGATGCACAAGTATATACCCCACAACCGGTTCGAGAAGTTAAACCCTCCGTTAACGGTGGCGGCAACCGAAATACGGTTGGGCAAGGTGGTTTATTTTTCCGAAGGCGAATTGATCCCGGCTGTCATTGCCTCGTCAAGCATCCCGGCAATTTTCAACCCGGTAACCCTCAACGGTCATGTATATGTGGATGGAGGCCTTATGGACAACCTTCCCGCCAGGCCCTTGGTGGGTAAGTGCGATTTTATTATCGGAAGTCACTGCAATCCGGTTGACCAGCGTTTCGACATAAAGAATGTAAAAGAAGTAACTGAACGAAGTTTGCTTATTGCCATTAATGTCAGCACATCCCACAGTAAAACCCATTGTAACTTTGTTTTTGAGTCGCCCGAACTTGGCAAGTTCAGTACTTTTGATCTGGCAAAAGGAAAAGAAATATTTCAGATTGGCTACCGGAATGCCAAAAGCCGGTTGCCCGAGCTTGAACAACAACTGAAGCACCATGTCAACAAGGTCAATACATGATTTCCGGCAGCAAATCCTTCAGGGAATACCGGATGACCTCCCACCGGCTAAGGAATTTGATCACTCCGTCAGTCATGCGCCAAAACGCAAGGATATATTAACTGTTGAGGAAAAGCGGCTGGCGGTGAAAAACGCCCTTCGCTATTTCCATCCCAAACACCATGAGGTTTTAGCGCCTGAATTTTACAATGAACTCATCCAGTTCGGGCGGATATATATGTATCGCTTCCGTCCTGATTATGAAATGGTTGCCCGGCCTTTGCATGAATATCCTTATCAATCGCAACAGGCTGGCGCCATCATGCTGATGATCCAAAACAACCTCGATCCGGCCGTAGCCCAGCATCCGCATGAATTAATTACTTACGGGGGCAATGGCGCAGTTTTTCAAAACTGGGCGCAGTACTTGCTAACCATGAAGTACCTCGCCACCATGACAGACGAACAGACGCTCCATATGTACTCCGGTCACCCGATGGGGTTGTTTCCCTCTTCGAAAGAGGCGCCTCGTGTAGTGGTAACCAACGGAATGATGATTCCCAACTATTCGAAGCAGGACGATTGGGAAAAATATAATGCATTGGGTGTTACCCAATACGGGCAGATGACGGCCGGGTCGTATATGTACATCGGCCCGCAAGGCATTGTTCACGGCACCACCATTACTGTACTCAATGCCGGCCGTAAAATTTCCAAGGCAGGGGAGGGACTTGCCGGAAAATTGTTTCTTACCTCCGGCCTGGGTGGCATGAGCGGTGCACAACCCAAAGCGGGCAACATTGCCGGGTGCATTACGGTAGTGGCCGAAGTAAACGATATGGCCACCTTTAAACGGCACGGGCAAGGTTGGGTAGATGAGGTGGTGGATTCACTTGAAAAACTGGTGGAACGCGTAAAAAAAGCAAAGGACACCCGTGAGGTTGTTTCCCTTGCCTACCGGGGTAACATTGTTGATGTTTGGGAAAAATTTGATCAGGAAAATGTTTTTGTTGACCTGGGCTCCGACCAAACCTCCCTGCACAATCCCTGGGCGGGTGGTTATTATCCTGCCGGGTTAAGTTTTGAAGAATCAAACCGGATGATGGCGGCAGACCCGGAAAATTTCCGAAAACACGTGCAGCAATCCTTGCGGAGGCAAGCCGATGCCATCAATCGGCATGTTGCAAAGGGCACCTACTTTTTTGATTACGGCAACGCGTTTCTATTGGAGGCATCCCGTGCCGGTGCCGATGTACTGGCTGCTGATGGGATTAATTTCAGATGCCCATCTTACGTTCAGGATATAATGGGACCCTTGTGTTTCGATTACGGGTTTGGTCCGTTCCGGTGGGTGTGTACTTCAAGAAAAGACAGCGACCTCGACTATACCGACAAACTTGCCGCGGATGTTCTTGAAAAAATTCTGAAAGATGCCCCTCAAGAAATCCATCCCCAGTTAAACGACAACATCAACTGGATTAAGCACGCCAAGGAAAACAAGCTGGTGGTTGGTTCAAAGGCCCGTATTCTTTATGCCGATGCGCAAGGCAGGATAAAAATTGCCAGCGCATTTAACAAGGCCATTCGTGATGGTAAAATAGGGCCGGTAGTTTTAGGGCGCGATCACCACGATGTTTCCGGAACCGACAGTCCATTCAGGGAAACCTCCAACATTTATGACGGCTCTAAGTTCACTGCCGATATGGCTGTTCACAATGTTATTGGCGATGCTTTCCGGGGAGCCACATGGGTATCCATTCATAATGGCGGGGGAGTAGGCTGGGGCGAAGTGATAAACGGTGGCTTTGGCCTGTTGCTGGATGGCACCTCAGCAGCAGACAGAAGGTTGGAAAACATGCTTTTCTTTGATGTAAACAATGGTATAGCCCGCAGGGCCTGGGCAGGGAATAAACCGGCTTTAATGACAGCAAA
>CAYNIH010000074.1:0-11496 GCA_964397115.1 uncultured Roseivirgaceae bacterium
AAGTGGATTACCTCCTGTTTAAGCGCGACCTGCAGGAAGCCCTTTACCAACTCTCCGTTGAAGAGCGCGAATACAACCAGGTAAAGCGGTATGTAAGCATGGCCGACCCGCTGTACGCCCTGGAAAAGAAACGCAGGCGGGGTATGAGTTTAAACAGCGAAGAAGTGGCCGGGCAACTTAATGAAATCCAGAAGAAAGTAAACGAGGCCATCAAAAAACTTTCGCAGGAACCAAGCCTCACGCCCGAATTGGCCGAACGGGCCGAGCAAACCGTGCGCGGACAAAAAGCAGCGTTGCGAAGCGTTTACAATTATTACAACGGCTATGACCCGTTGTTTACCTGGTGGGTAGAAAAACCTTACCAGTTGCTCGATACAGCATTGGGCACCTATGCCGTTCAATTAAAAATGAAAATCGATCCGACAAAGCTTCCGAAAGATGACGGCAGCGGCATCATCGGCAACCCCATTGGAAGGGACGAAATCATCCGTCAACTGAAGTACGAAATGATGCCCTATACACCCGAAGAACTCATCGACATTGCCAATAAAGAATTTGCCTGGTGCGATCGTGAAATGCTGAAGGCAAGCAATGAAATGGGCTTTGGCAACGACTGGAAAAAAGCCCTTGAAAAGGTGAAGCAAAGTTTTGTGCCTCCCGGCAAGCAGCCCGAAGCCATGGTTGCTCTATACAATCAATCCATGGACTTCATCCGGAAAAATGACCTGATTACCATTCCGCCCCTGGCGGAAGAAACCTGGCGCACCCGTATGATTCCTCCCCAGCAACAATTGATAAGTCCGTTTTTCCTTGGCGGTGAAGTTTTTCAAATCTCCTATCCTGCCAATACCATGAACCACGATGACAAGCTGATGAGCATGCGTGGAAACAATCCGCATTTTTCAAGGGCTACCGTGCACCACGAGCTGATTGCCGGCCACCACCTGCAGCAGTTTATGAACAGCAGAAACAAAGCTTACCGGAATTTCCGCACCGCCTTCTGGACGGAAGGCTGGGCATTGTACTGGGAAATGATTTTATGGGACATGAACTTTCCGCGCAATGCCGAAGACCGGGTGGGCATGCTGTTCTGGCGCATGCACCGCTGTGCTCGCATCATCTTCTCGCTGAACTACCACATGGGCAAGTGGACTCCGCAGCAGTGCATTGATTTCCTGGTTGACCGCGTAGGCCATGAGCGCGCCAATGCCGAAGGCGAAGTGCGCAGGTCATTTACCGGCCGGTACGGGCCGCTTTACCAGCTTGCCTACATGATGGGCGCGCTGCAATTTTATTCACTGAAAAAAGAACTGGTTGACAGCGGCAAGATGACCTACAAACAGTTTCACGATGCCGTGATGGCCGAAAACAGCATGCCCGTAGAAATGGTGCGGGCAATTTTAACCAATCAAAACCTGACGAAAGATTTTACAACCCAATGGCGGTTTTACGGGAAGTAGGTATTAATAACGGGCAGCTACAACTACCCGTTTCCTGAACGTTTCAACGGCTCCGGAGGAATCAAAAACCTCAACCCATACCACATAATATCCCGGCCGGGCTTTCGTGCCGTCATCGCGGTCGCCATCCCATCGGTAAAACCCTTCGGCAGCAAGTGTTTCATTATTGGCAATCCGTTTCACTTCTCTTCCCTGTTGATCGAGGATTTTGATGTTGGCAACCTTGCCTCCCTGGTCAAAGCGATACCTGATCTCCGTAAAATCGGGCTGGCCGTAAAGAGGAACAAACAATTCGGGTTCAATTTTTATGGTAGCGCTACTACCCGGTGTGGCCACTGAATTGGAATTCGGTAATCCGGGTGTGGCAAAGCCTGTTGTTGATGCTGCCGATTTCCAGTTGCCCGCATCGTTGGTCTCCGCATCGGCATGGATGCGCTCAAGCGAAACACCTTCTTTGTCGCGGAGAAACACGGAATGATAGCTGCTCGAATAACTGAAGTTGTCGAGTACAACGGCACCTTCCGTCAACATGCTTACGGTTCCTTCTGTATCCGGAAAAGGCGGAAGCGAATTTATTTTTATGATGCTGCCGTTTTGTGCGGTCGGGTAGTGCGCAAGTGTGGTAAACGGATCGGTGGAAAAAGCTAGGAGTTGTTGGGGCGGCAACAGCAGGTCATCGGTGGTTATAACCGTTGCGTTGGTTGCCGTGCCGTTCTCAAAGTTGCCAAAGGAAAAATTCTTTAAGTTGATGTACTTCTGCGAGCGATTAATAACCTCCACAAAATCCACCCCGAAAGGTTTTGGATTAAACAGGATTTCGTTAATTACAATATCAAGAGGTTCGGCCGCCTCGGGTAAACCGAAAAGTATTTCACTAAAGGCAGGTTGAATTGGATTACCGGCACAATCGAAAACATTGTTTACCCTAATCGAATACGTATTATGGGGCTCCAAAGCAACTGCTAATCCGAGCAAAATCTCTTTTAATGCTGATGATGCAAACGACACATCAGTAATCGCAATGGAAGATGTGATGAAGAAGCTCTCCGTAGCCGGCAGCACACTTTCCAACTTTTCATCAAAGCGAAGCTTGAGTTGTGTAGCGGTTATGGGAATGGCCGAAATAAGTTTGGGACCAGTCAGGTCGGGTTTGTTTGCCTTAACGGAATTCTGTTGCCCGGGTGTTCCACCGGCTGGATGTTCGGAAGCAACCCAGTTTTCTTCTTCGGCACAAATATTTTCTGGGTCAATCCGTTCCAGCGTCCATCCACCCTGTTTTTTGTCGTCATTTTTATACCAGGCATCGGTATAGTTTACCTCGTCAACAAGCTGTTCGCTTCCATCGCGCAGGCGAATCGTATCGCCACCGTTGTTTAATGTTGGAAAATTTGAAATCCCGATAGTCGATCCAAATGGTGCATAGGCTGATGCCGATGAAGTCGGAGTGATGATTACATAAGTGCCGGATGCAAGGATATAGTTTGGCAGGGATGCTGATGTTGACGGGTCGGAAAGTTTCCAGCCGGAAAGGTTTATCGGGTTGGAGCTCCGGTTAAACAACTCAACAAACTCGGCTTCGGGTAAGCCAATCACCGGATTGGGATCGGGGAATAATTCCGTAATTATGATGTCCTTAAAATTTGCCGGTGGCGGAGGAATGAACGGATCGCCTGTAACAATAAAATCATCAAAAAAGAAGTGAGTCGAACGGGTTGACGTGTAGCTGCAGTACACACCGAAGTAGGCTGCCGCAAGATGCGCATTGTCGGTTACGGTACCCTCTGATACAAACGTTCCGGTTATTCCGGCATCCGAAAGCAATTCCCAATTACCAAGTTCATCGCGTGTTACCCGTATCCTGATCAACACCGGGTCAGTATTAACACGGCCATCAAGGCCATCAATGATTTTTGTGCGGATGGTGCCGGTTTGCCGGTACAGGCTTACCTCATCCGGTGTATCGCCTATCAAAACAAAATATCCGTTAAGCGATCCGGAAAGATCGGGTTGGCTGGAGGAAAGATATACCCTGGTAAAGTTGCTTGACGATGGGTTGAAGTTAAGCTGCACCGAAAATTCCCACACGGCATTGTTAATCGCCTCGCTGGGGGTTGCAAGGTAGGCGATGTCTGTTACTGATGGCGCCTGTAAGCGAAGCCAGCCGGCATCAACAATAAACTTTGTTGTGGTGCCCGCCCAAGGCGGGTTGGCGGTAAAATCCCCATCCGAAAAATTATCGGTAAACTGGGCATGCAACAAGGTGGAAGACAGGAGTATGAGCAGGTAAACAACAAGCCTTTGCACGCTCCTTCGGAGCAAGAAGTGGACGTGTTGGAGTTTATAAGCATTCATAAATCATTCCACTATTACCAAAAATACTATTTTTGCGCTGCCGTTCGGGGCGCTGCCCCGGCCGGTGCTGCAGTTGAGTTTGCCCGGCAGGGCTTTAATCAGAATGCCAAGAGAAATGAAATTAGCCGTTGTGGGGGCCACCGGTCTGGTTGGCCAGGAAATCCTGAAAGTAATCGAAGAACGAAATTTTCCTTTTGACGAACTGTACCTGGTGGCTTCCGACAAATCGGTAGGCCAGCCCATGTCGTTCAAAGGAAAGACTTACGAAATCAAAAGCATTGATGAAGTTTGCAAGCTTGCGCCTGACATTGCCATCTTTTCGGCAGGCGGAAGCACCTCGCTGGAGTGGGCACCCCGCTATGCCGAAATGGGCACCATTGTTATTGATAACTCCTCGGCCTGGCGGATGGACCCCACCAAGAAATTAATCGTGCCTGAAATTAACGGCCACGAACTGACTATTGATGACCGGATTATCGCCAACCCGAATTGTTCTACCATTCAAATGGTGATGGTACTGGCCCCGCTGCACGTAAAATATAAACTAAAGCGGGTAGTGGTCTCAACCTATCAATCCGTTACCGGAACAGGCAAAGATGCCGTGCAGCAACTGATGGATGAACGTGCCAATACAAAAGGAACAAAGGTATATCCACACCCTATTGATATGAACGCTCTTCCGCACATTGATCTGTTTCTGGACAACGGATACACTAAAGAAGAGATGAAAATGGTGAATGAAACCCGGAAAATTCTGGGTGATCAAACAATTGGTGTTACGTCAACTACCGTGCGCGTACCTACCCTTGGTGGCCATGCCGAGGCAGTGAATGCCGAGTTTTATCATGATTTTACCTGCAGCGAAATCCGTTCCACGCTGGCCAATACTCCGGGCGTATTGGTGCAGGATGATCCGAAGAACAACGTTTACCCGATGCCCATAAACACAAGGGGACGCGATGAGGTTTTTGTCGGGCGCATCCGCAGGGACGAGTCGCAACCTAATACCGTTAACCTTTGGATTGTTGCCGATAACCTCCGCAAAGGTGCCGCAACCAATGCCGTGCAGATAGCCGAATTTATGCTGGAAAGAAGCCTGGTATACTAGGCCTGTAAACAATCCTACCGTTCTTAACAACCCGCTTTTGTAAGTACCTTGCTTCATGCTTTCCGTACTTGCCTCCAAGCCGGTGCAACGCTTTATCCTCGAACACGAACACGAGGATGAAAACGCACTTGTGCTGAAGAACAAAACGCTCTTTGATTTGCCGCCCGCGCTTATCGCCAACCAGATTGCCTGCCGGAGGAAAGCTAAGGCAAAACTGCCCTTATGGTATAATAATTCTGGTATTATCTACCCTAAGATAACCAGCCTTGAACAGACCTCATCCGAAATTACTGCGCAGTATAAACATGAACTGCTAACCAAACTACTGCCTGCTGAAGCGGGCAGGTTGCATGCCGGGGCTGACTTAACCGGAGGTTTCGGAGTTGACTCTTTTTTCATCAGCCGGCTGGTTAACTTCTTCCACTACGCTGAACCCGATGCAGAACTGGTTGAGCTGGCAAAACATAACCACCAGCTACTTGGCAACACTTCCATAACTTACCAGTGTGCCCGGGCCGAAGAGTTTTTGACAACCTTCAACGAACCGCTGGACTTTATTTATCTTGATCCTTCACGCAGAAAAGGCTTTAACAAAAAGGTTTTCCGGCTAACCGATTGCTCGCCCGATGCCACCAAGCTGCTGCCTGCTCTGCTGGCAAAAGCGGGCCTTGTGTTAATAAAAACCTCACCCCTGCTGGATATTCAGCGGGGGCTAATCGAACTCAAGTCTGTTTCTGATGTTTTTGTTGTCTCAGTGGCCAACGAATGCAAAGAGGTGCTGTTTTTGTGTAGGGCCGGATTTTCAGGAGAACCCCTCATTCATGCGGTAAACCTGCTCTCGACTGATGGTGAGTTTACATTCAGACTAAGCGAAGAAAAAGAAGCATCCGTAACCTATTCCGATCCGCTCACTTACCTCTATGAGCCAAATGCTTCGCTGCTCAAAGCGGGTGCGTTTAAAAGTATTGCATCGGCATTTGGATTGATGAAACTTCATCGCCACACACACCTTTACACATCAGACAAGCCGGTTAACCAGTTTCCCGGGAGAGTCTTTAACGTTAACGCGCTTATTTCGCAGCAAAGCCTGCTTCAACATTTTCCGTCAAAACAGGTAAACATCATCTGCCGTAACTATCCCTTATCTCCCGATGAACTAAAAAAGAAATTCAAACTGCGCGATGGCGGGCCGGATTACCTGATTGCTGCAACCTGCCTTAGTAAAAAGTATTTACTGGCCGCCAATCGTGTGCAATAAGTTAGAACAACGCCATGAGCCAGTACACGGCATAGCAAATCAGCGCAGCCAGCCCGTAAACCTTGATAATCTTTCTCCTGTTCTGTACATCCTCCCACCACAACATCAGCCAGGGTTTAAAAAGCCCGATGGTTAAAAATAACAAACAGGCCATCGTTAGCAGCAAAAAGAAAAAGCGCACCTGCTCCATGGTGGAAAATTACAACGGCTATGCCTGGCAAACATGTGAATTGACTGAAATCTTAATACCCCGATTCAGGCAACATGCCTTATCTTTGCAGGCCGCATTAAATAGCTTGATTGAGGGCGAGTGATTTTTTAAGCCAGTATTGCGCGGATGGTCTGGTTCAGACCGTAGCCGCAGGAGTAACTGCATCCGGTTCAGAAAATATATGCATGAAAGGCCTTTCCGGCAGTTTAGATGCCGTGATCGTATCTGCCTGTTACCGGTTACACCCCCGGCCCTATTTTATTGTGTTGCATGACCGCGAAGAAGCCGCTTATTTTCAAAACGACCTTCAGCAACTGCTCGGCCACGAAATTAGCCTGTTTCCGATGTCATATAAGCGCCCCTACGAGTACGAGGAAACCGAAAATGCCAACGTGCTCATGCGCACCGAGGTGCTCAACCTTATCCTGACAAAAAACGATCCCCTGATTATTGTTTCCTACCCGGAGGCGCTGTCAGAAAAGGTAATCAACAGGCGATCGCTTGCTTCAAATACCTTTCCGGTTACTGTAGGCACAACCCTCGACAGGAGTTTTCTTGAGGAGTTTCTGCACACCTATGATTTTGAGAAAACCGATTTCGTTTACGAAGCCGGCCAGTTTGCCGTTCGCGGAGGGATTATTGATGTGTTTTCCTATGCCCATGAACTTCCGTACCGTATTGAACTGGTGGGCAACGAAGTAGAAAGCATCCGGTCGTTTGACCCTTCTTCCCAGTTATCGGTTGAACAACTGGAGCGGATTAACCTGATACCCGATGTGCAAACCCGCCTGGTAAAAGAAGAGCGGCAGTCATTGTTTCAGTTTCTTTCGAAAGACACCATTCTTTGGTTCAAGGATTATCAACTGACGCGGGATGTGATCCGGCAATGTTTTGACAAAGCCGAGGCTTCGTTCAAAAAAATTATTTCTTCAGCCGGCAGCACCTCTGTTGCCCTTAACCCGACTATGTTATTTGATCAGGCAGTAGATTTTGACCAGCAAACGGAATCGTTCCGGAAAGTTGAATTTGGTAACCGGTTTTCAATACCTGGCACCAAAACAATTGAGTGGTCATCCGGTGGTCAACCGGCCTTCAGCAAAAATTTCGAACTGCTGGCCAATAACCTGCTCGACTTTCAGGGAAAAGGCTTTGCTAACTTTATTGCGGCCGAAATGCCCCGTCAGCTCGAGCGGCTCACCAGCATTTTTGAAGAATTACATCCTGACCTGCAGTTTACCCCGTTGGAATTTCCGCTGCGCCAGGGCTTTGTTGATCGCCACCTGAAACTAACCTGCTACACCGATCACCAGATTTTTGAGCGGTTCCACCGTTACCACGCGCGCGAAAAGTTCAGCAAATCAAAAGCGCTTACACTGCGCGAACTGCACACCCTTCAACCGGGCGACTTTGTTACCCACATTGATCACGGCATCGGCAAGTTTGCCGGCCTCGAAAAAAAGGAGGTAAACGGGCATGATCAGGAGGCCATCCGGCTCGTCTATCGCGATGATGACGTGCTGTATGTAAGCATCCACTCGCTGCACAAAATTTCCAGGTACACCGGCAAAGAAGGCACGCCACCGGTGATCAGCAAACTGGGTTCACAAGAGTGGGAAACGAAAAAAGCCAAAGTAAAAAAGAAGGTAAAAGACATTGCCCGCGATTTAATCTCCCTGTATGCCAAACGCAAATCGGCCCCTGGTTTTTCCTTTTCTCCTGACAGCTACCTGCAAGCCGAACTTGAGTCATCTTTTATATATGAGGATACGCCCGACCAGGCCCGCGCTACCGAAGAAGTAAAACGCGATATGGAAGCCCCGCACCCTATGGACAGGCTGGTATGCGGAGATGTTGGTTTCGGAAAAACCGAAGTAGCCATCAGGGCCGCTTTTAAAGCCGTAACCGATGGCCGGCAGGTGGCTGTGCTGGTGCCCACTACCATCCTGGCCATGCAGCACTTTCGCACGTTCAGCGAACGCTTAAAAGGACTGCCCGTAAAAGTTGATTACATCTCCCGATTTCGTTCGAACCAGGAGATAAAAAAAATACTGGAGGATGTCCAGCAAGGCAAAATTGATATCCTCATCGGCACGCACCGCATCGTCAGCACCGATGTACTTTTTAATAATCTGGGACTGCTTGTTGTTGATGAAGAGCAAAAATTTGGCGTTAAGGTTAAAGATCGGCTTAAAGAATTAAAAGTAAATGTTGATGTGCTCACCCTCACAGCCACACCCATACCCCGCACCTTGCACTTTTCACTGATGGGTGCGCGCGACCTGAGCATCATTTCTACACCTCCGCCTAATCGCCAGCCGGTAACTACCGAGTTGCACACCTTTAATGAAAACATTATCCGCGATGCCGTGAGCTTTGAGTTGCGAAGGGGCGGCCAGGTGTTTTTTGTTCACAACCGCATCAACGATATTGAAGAAGTTGCCAACATTATTTTCAAGCTCGTTCCGGATGCACGCATCGCGGTGGCACACGGCCAGATGGAAGGCGACCGGCTTGAGAAAACCATGCTGAAATTTATCAATGGCGATTGCGATGTGCTGGTTTCTACCAACATCATCGAATCGGGGCTGGATATTCCCAACGCCAATACAATTATCATTAACCAGGCACACCTCTTCGGGTTGTCTGACCTCCACCAGATGCGCGGCCGCGTAGGCCGGTCGAACAAAAAAGCTTTTTGCTATTTGCTCACTCCGCCCGCCTCAGTACTTACTTCCGATTCGCGCAAACGCCTTGCCGCCCTCGAAGAATTTTCGGAACTCGGTGACGGGTTTAAAGTAGCCATGCGCGACCTGGACATCCGTGGCGCAGGAAATTTACTCGGTGCCGAACAAAGCGGGTTTATCAATGACCTCGGTTACGAAACCTATCATAAAATTCTTGACGATGCCGTACAGGAATTGAAAGAAACCGATTTTAAGGATTTGTTTGCCGCTGAGCTTTCCGAAAAAGTTAAACTTGTTGTACAGGACTGTGTAATCGAAACTGATCTTGAAATTCTTATCCCCGAACACTACGTGAACAACACCAGCGAAAGGCTTCAACTGTATGCCCGACTGGACAACATTAAAAACGAAGCCGAACTGGGCAGCTTTGTTAAAGAACTTTGCGACCGCTTTGGCGAACTTACGCAATCGGTCGAAGCACTCATTGATACGGTGCGCCTACGCTGGCTTGCCGAACAGGCCGGGTTTGAAAAAATCAGTTTAAAGAAAGGCGCTTTGAAGGGCTACTTTGTGAGTAACAACGAGGCTTACTTCAACTCCGATACCTTTGAAAAAATTCTTACCTACATTCAACTTCATCCCAGGCAATGCCGGCTGAGTAATCGCTCCGGTAAACCGATGGTTTCCATCGAAAACATCCACCAGGTTACTTCTGCTATTGCCATCATGCGCAACCTTATGGGACTTGAGGTTGAACCGGCTGTTTCAACGTAATGTTAACGGCCGGTAGAATTTAATATCACAGACATTAACATTTAACGAAACCAATGTTCGCTCACCGGGCAAAACATTATTCCGGGGCAGGGCTCCCGTAATAAAACAATACCATTCCTGATGGGTCGTTAGGTAAGAGGCAGGGATTTTAAATTCTATTAAAGATTTATCAATAAAAAGTCTTCTGCTTGGAAAACACGTGTTTATCTCCATATATTAGCAGTTGCTTTAAAAACTAAAGTAAAATGAGGAATTACAGCAAGGTTCTTTTACTACTTGCCGGGGCATCCGCAATTATTACAGGGTGTTCACTTTTTGGTGGGGGTGGCGGCAAACCCACGGCTCAAAATCCTGGTGCGGTAAGTTCGGCAACCGGCTTAGCTTACAACGATGAAGACGAAGGAGGTTACATCGTTAAACCTTATAAAGGCCAGCCCGATGCACCCAATATGGTATTTATTGAAGGCGGTCGTGCCGTTATGGGTTCGTTCGAAGAGGACGTCATGTCCTACCGGGACAATATCGAACGGACGGTATCAGTTGCCTCATTTTACATGGACGAAACGGAAATCGCCAACATTCACTGGCTGGAATACCTCCACTACCTTGCTCGCGACTCATCGCAGGAAGTATATCAGGCTGCTAAACCCGACACTACAGTATGGGTAGGCAAGCTTGCTTTTAATGATCCTTACGTTGAGCACTATTTGCGCTATCCGGGCTTCCGTTATTTCCCGGTGGTTGGCGTTACCTGGAATCAGGCCAGCGCCTATGCCGTGTGGCGTACGCGCGCAGTAAACATGGAGCTTGCAAAAAATGCTGGCGAAGAATATGCCGAAACAGATGGCCGCATTCCTCTTGAATCAGGCTTTGTGGTTCCGGCTTACCGCCTGCCCACCGAAGCGGAGTGGGAATATGCCGCCCAGGCCATGATTGGCACCCAATGGCTTGAAGAAATGCAGACACACCAGCGCATTTATCCGTGGGATGGCCATGCCTTGCGAAATCCTTACGGTAAACAAATGGGCTTCATGCTCGCCAACTTTAAACGCGGACGCGGTGACTATGCCGGTATTGCAGGCAGGCTAAATGATGGCGCCCTTATTACCACGTACATCTATGAATTTCCCCCGAACGACTACGGCTTGTATAACATGGCCGGTAATGTAAGTGAGTGGGTGCAGGATGTTTACCGGCCGCTGTCTTTCCAGGATTTTGATGACCTTAACCCCATCCGCAGGGACGGTTTCCTCGACAAAGCTACGGGTACGGAACAAGAAGGTAATGTTTATAACAACGTGGACCGTAATCCTGAAAGTTTTACTTCACTGATTACCGACAGGGCGCGGGTGTACAAAGGCGGAAGCTGGAAAGATGTTGCCTACTGGATGTCGCCAGGCACACGCAGGTTCCTCGACCAGGACAGCGCCACCGCTACCATCGGTTTCCGCTGTGCAATGATCCGCGCAGGTTCGAATTACTAACCGCTAACAATACCATTTGAAAAAGCCTCTTGTTGTCAAGGGGCTTTTTTTATTCTCCTGAGTAAGCAATGCTCACTGCACTTAATGCTGAACAGCCTGCCTCAAGCAACGCAGTGCCACACGCTTCAATGGTTGCACCGGTAGTAATAACATCGTCAACCAGAA
>CAYNIH010000075.1:0-11460 GCA_964397115.1 uncultured Roseivirgaceae bacterium
CCTACTTTTCGGGCAAGTTCAATGACGAAAACATCAAGCGCGAATTTCTGAATTATATCAACAGCCGGTAAAAGGATTATTTCTTTTTCGGCCGGTTGTTTCCAGATCTAAAAAAAACCTAAATCCTTAGTAGATTAGCAGTTCTAAATTAACTACTGATTATGGTTTTCGATCTGGACATGATTAAGAAGGTTTACACCGAACTGCCTGGCCGCATTGCCAAAGCCCGCAAGGTGGTAAACCGCCCCCTCACCCTTTCCGAAAAAATCCTCTTTTCCCACCTCCACAGCGACCAGCCTCTGGAAGACTTTGTGCGCGGAAAATCGTACGTCAACTTCTCCCCCGACCGTGTGGCCATGCAGGACGCTACCGCCCAAATGGCCCTGCTTCAGTTTATGTCGGCCGGCATACCGAAGGTGCGTGTCCCCTCTACCGTTCATTGCGACCACCTGATTTTAGCCAAAAACGGGGCAGCCCAAGACTTAAAAGAATCGCTTTCCGCAAGCGGTGAAGTGTTTAACTTCCTCGAATCGGTGTCAAACAAATACGGCATCGGCTTCTGGAAACCCGGCGCCGGCATCATCCACCAGGTGGTGCTTGAAAACTATGCCTTCCCCGGAGGCATGATGATAGGCACCGACTCGCACACCGTTAATGCAGGTGGCCTGGGCATGGTGGCCATTGGCGTTGGCGGTGCCGATGCGGTTGATGTGATGTCGGGCATGCCGTGGGAACTCAAGTGGCCAAAACTCATAGGCGTTAAACTTACCGGCAAGCTCAGCGGGTGGACGTCATCCAAGGATGTTATCCTGAAGGTGGCCGGCATCCTTACCGTGAAAGGCGGCACGGGCGCCATTGTTGAATACTTCGGCCCGGGCGCGTTAAGCCTGTCGTGCACCGGCAAGGGAACCATCTGCAACATGGGCGCTGAAATTGGCGCCACCACTTCCACCTTCGGCTACGATGAGAAGATGGCCCAATACCTGCGCGGCACCGGCCGCAAAGGGGTGGCTGCCCTTGCCGATAAAGTAAAAGACCATTTAACAGGCGACCCGGAAGTATATGCCAACCCCGAAAAATATTTCGACCAGGTAATTGAAATTGACCTCTCCACCCTCGAGCCGCACATCAACGGCCCCTTCACACCCGACCGCGCCATCCCGGTTTCTAAATTTGCCGATGAAGTGCGCAAAAACGGCTGGCCCCAGCAACTTGAAGTAGGTCTTATCGGGTCGTGCACCAACTCATCCTACGAAGACATTACCCGGTCGGCTTCGCTTGCCAAACAGGCTGTTGATAAGAAACTGAAAGCCAAAGCCGAGTTTACCATCACCCCGGGATCGGAGCAGGTGCGCTATACCGTTGAACGTGATGGCTACCTTGGAATTTTTGAAAAAATGGGCGGGGTGGTACTCGCTAACGCCTGCGGACCGTGCATCGGGCAGTGGGCACGCCACACCAACGATCCGAACCGGAAGAACTCCATCATTACCTCGTTTAACCGCAACTTCGCCAAGCGTAACGATGGCAACCCCAATACGCATGCATTTGTTGCCTCCCCGGAAATAACTACGGCCTTTGCTATTGCCGGTGACCTTACTTTCAATCCGTTAACGGATACATTGCTTAACGAAGAAGGCAAACCGGTAAAACTTGAAGAACCCACGGGTGTAGAATTTCCTCCTAAGGGGTTTGATGTGAAAGATCCCGGCTACCTAGCCCCCGCTAAAGACGGGAGCAAAGTGCAGGTAAAGATCGATCCGAAGTCGAACCGATTGCAGGCCCTGAGTTCGTTTGCACCCTGGGATGGTAAAAACCTTACCGGCATGAAGCTGTTAATTAAGGCTAAAGGCAAATGCACCACCGACCATATTTCCATGGCCGGGCCATGGCTTCGGTTCCGCGGTCACCTGGATAACATCAGCAACAACACCTTAACGGGAGCGGTAAATTTCTTCAACGACAAAACCGACAGCGTAAAAAATCAACTCACTGGCGAATACGGACCTGTTCCGGCTACGCAGCGCGCCTACAAAGCAGCCGGCATCCCCACCATTGTAGTGGGTGATCACAACTACGGTGAAGGCTCCTCGCGCGAGCATGCGGCCATGCAACCCCGCCACCTCGGCATTCGGGTAATCCTCGTTAAATCGTTTGCGCGGATTCATGAAACCAACTTGAAAAAACAGGGCATGCTGGCGCTCACATTTGCCAACGAAGCCGATTACGACAAGATTCAGGAAGACGATACCCTTGATATCATTGACCTGACTTCGTTCGCACCCGATAAGCCATTAACGCTGGAATTGAGGCATAAAGACGGAACCAGCGATACGATTAAGGCTAACCACAGCTACAATGCCGGGCAGATTGAGTGGTTCAAAGCGGGTTCGGCCCTTAACCTGATGGCCCGCCAGATTGCCGGTGCTGAAAAGAAGCCGGCTGTAAAAAAGAGCCGCAAAAAAGTGGCGGCCAAAAAGAAAACGGGTAAGAAAGCAGCGAAGAAAACGGTTAAGAAGTCGGCAAAAAAGATAACCGCTAAAAAGAAAAGTAGAAAACCTGCCCGGCCGAAGAAGCTTGCCAAAAAAGCAGCGGCTAAGAAAAAGAAACGCTAATCCGTCAACCCATGAAGCAACAAATCATCACCCCTGCCCGTTCGCTTACCAAAGAAACCGAGGCGCTCTTAAACAAGCAAATCGTTATGGAAGGGAAATCGGCCGCAGCCTACCTGTCGATGGGGTCATGGTGTGAAACAAAAGGATACGAAAGTTCCTCGCAGTTTCTTTTTAAACACTCCGATGAAGAGCGTATGCACATGCTCAAACTCATTCATTATGTGAACACAGCCGGTGGCCACGGGTTGCAGCCCGAGGTAACTAAAATTAAACATACCTTTAAAAGCCTGCGCGAAGTGTTTGAAACCGTGCTCGATCACGAAATCGAGGTAACGAAATCCATCAACAGCATTGTTGACCATTGCTTTAAAATTAAGGACTTCGCCACATTTAACTTTCTGCAGTGGTACGTAATGGAGCAGCGCGAGGAAGAAACCCTTGCCCGCAGGGCGGTAGAACTCTTTAACCTGATTGGTGAAGAAGGTGTGGGCCTGTGGATGATTGACCAGGAAATCGGTAAGCTGGAAGCCTACACAGCAAAAATTTCAGGCAACCAATAACCAAAAACGAAAAACGAATAACAATCAACGACCAACCACCTCACGCAACACCATCCTAAATTCATTGAGCATCATGGCGGTAGCGCCCCACACCACCTCGCCATCAATTTCAAAGTGAGGGGCAAGCATGCGGTATCGGTTAGCCACCAGTATTTCTTTTGTTTTAATGGCCTGGTCGGGAATGATTTCCGATAGTTTTCCAAAAAGAATACGCACCACTTCGTGACGGTCGGGTGCAAAAGAAACAGGTGAAGTGGTTACGCCCACCACCGGGGTAACCATAATGTTGCTGGGCACCACATAAAAATTGCTAAGCTTGCCGATTACCGCAATTTTTGAAGTTTCAACTCCAATTTCTTCTGTTGCTTCCCGTAGTGCGGTTTCAACAGCCGTTTCTCCCGGCTCGGCTTTGCCACCCGGAAAACTTACCTGGCCGCTGTGCATACCCGGGTAATCGGGCCGCCTAATCAATGGAAACATAAACGTGTCGTCTTGCGGGCACAACAGCAGCAACACGCTGCCCGGTTTGGGTGGTGTCTGGTGTTCGAATTTGGGAATAACCTGGCCTGCCGGTCTGGCCCGCAGCGGCTCATGCGCCACGGGGCCCGGCAATGGCGCTGCCAAACGCTTGTTCAGGCCATCCAAAACTTTCTGTAAATCCATACCGAATGCCAAAGCTAACTTTTCATAAACTTTATTCAACCATAACAAACTGGTAATACAATTTCTTTTGTAGATTTGGTAAGGTACGGAGAATCCGTACTTGACTATTTCTGATTAAACCAACTACGCTATGAAGAAAATTTACCGAATGGCGGGTTATGCACTGTTGTTACTGATGCTAACAACTGGTGCAGCCCTTGCCCAAAACTATTCCGTAAGCGGAACAGTGAAGGACGCCCGTACCGGAGAGGGTATAGCAGGCGTAAACGTTGTGGTAAAAGGTACTTCTCAAGGAAGTATTACCGACATCAACGGGAACTTTACCATGAAC
Organism: uncultured Roseivirgaceae bacterium; assembly: GCA_964397115.1. Lineage (GTDB taxonomy): Bacteria > Bacteroidota > Bacteroidia > Cytophagales > Cyclobacteriaceae > UBA2336. Next base: position 4,170 of record CAYNIH010000075.1, read on the forward strand.
TTATCCAGCAGTCCGGCAACCCTTCAGATATCTTTCATCGGTTACCGGACTGCGGAGGTGCAGGTAAGCACATCCGTTACCTCAGTCAATGTAACTCTTGAAGAGGATGTTACCAGCCTGGAAGAAGTGGTAATTTCGGGATTGGCCACCACCATAAAGCGTTCTAACCTAGCAAATGCCGTAGTAAGTGTGGATGGGAAAGAACTTATGGGCACCACCAATCCGCAAACACTTGACTACGCGCTGTACGGAAAAATGACAGGCGTAAGCATGAACTCCAACAGCGGTGCTCCTGGGGGTGGTGTAAACGTCAACTTCAGAGGTATCACCACACTGGGAGCAGGCTCATCTCAGCCGCTTTACATTATTGACGGGGTGTACATGAATAACTCCGCCATTCGGAATGGCCGTTCAGAAGCCAACCAGGCAGGGTCAGGCTCCAGCACGGTTAACCAAGATGATGCCGCCAACCGGCTTGCTGACCTGAACCCGGATGACGTAGAACGCGTGGAAGTACTGAAGGGCCCTTCGGCTGCAGCCATCTATGGCACGCGCGCCAATGCCGGTGTGGTAATTATCACCACGAAAAAAGGGAAACAGGGACAGACTAAAGTATCCTTTAGTCAGGACTTAGGTTTTGCCAAGGCACAAAACCTCAATTTCTATGAACCCTGGAATGAAGAAAAGGTAGTATACTATCAAACCGAATACCTTGGCAACGTGGCAGCCATCCCAACTGAAGTTGCCGCATTAAACCAGGCAATTTCTGAAGGCCGGAACCTCGATTTAGAGAAAGAAATGTATGGCGAAACCGGCTTCCTCACCAACACACAAATAAGCGTTACGGGAGGCAATGAAAAAACATCGTTTTTTGTTTCTGGTGGACTTCAGGATGAAGACGGGATAATTAAGAACACCGGGTTTAGCCGCTACTCAATCCGCGCGAATATTGATCACGCCATTTCCAACAGAATTAGGCTCGGTGTAAATACAAACTATGTTAAAACAGATAACCAGCGCGGGTTTACCGGTAACCAGAACAACACAGGTGGTAGCCTCGGTTACGCAATTGCCTATACCCGTTCATACCGCAACCTGAAGCCCGATGCAAACGGTAATTATCCTGATAACCCCGATTTTAATGATAATCCGTTTGCCATTCGCGACCTGGCAGAAAACAACCAAACTGTTAACCGGTTTATCACATCAGGAAATTTAAGTGTTGGCATTCTTCAGCAGCCCAACTACGACCTTAAGTTCGTGCTGAATGGTGGTGTTGACTACATGGGAGCAAATACCAAAGTGTATATGCCCGAAATCCTGCAGCACCAGCGCGCTTTACCGAATCCGGGCGATGTTATCTATGGTAACCAAAACGACCTGAATTCAAACCTTCAGGGATTTTTAATATTTAACCTCACTAAAGGCGCTACCACCTTCACCACACAAGCTGGTGCCGTTCGGCTCGACCAAAATTCCAAATACCAATTAATCAGGGGTCAAGGCCTAAATGGCGGGCAAAGCAACCTGGCCTATGCACAGGTAGTGTCGAACATGTCGCAAATCAACCAGCGCACAACGGATGTTGGACTTTATGCACAGGAGGAAGTGAACTGGGGCGATAAACTGATTGGCACGCTGGGATTGCGTTTCGACAAATCAACCCTGAACCTGGATCAGGATAAATTTTATTCCTTCTACAAAGCTTCTCTTGCGGCTAACATCCACAATTTCGACTTCTGGAATGTGGACCAGATTAGCCAGTTGAAATTAAGAACTGCGTTCGGTCAGTCGGGTGGATTACCCCTATACAACCGCACCTTTGTGGTTATGAACTCTCAGCTCATTGGCGGAAATATCGGATTCCAGGTGGGACCACGTGATGTTGATCCTAACCTGCAACCCGAAGTAGCCAACGAATTGGAATTTGGCTTGGATGCGGGTTTCCTCAATAATAAAATTACCCTGGAAGCTTCTTACTATATTAAAAATGTAAATGACCTGATTATTGACCTGGTACCTGCCGAGTCCACGGGTATTACCGCTATCGCTACCAATGGAGCTGATTTGCAAAACAAAGGCATTGAACTGGCTGTTGGTGCTACTCCGGTTAGCAACAGTGCAATTAACTGGTTTACAAAAGTAAACTGGTGGAGAAACCGCGCAGAAATTACTGACCTTAAAATACCTCCCTACACATTCGGAGGTTTTGGAACCGCTCTGGGAACGTATATCATTGCAGAGGGATACTCGCCTACCACCATTGTCGGTACGCCTGAGGATGTCGATAATCCAACCCCGGTCCCGGGTGTTCAGGTTATTGGCGACAGGCAGGCCGATTTTGATATGAGTTGGTATAACAGCATTACGTTTCTGAAAAATTTTGAGTTATCATTCCTGCTTCATTATAAAAAAGGCGGGGATAACATCAACCTCTCTGCCCTGCTTTGGGATGACGGAGGATCAACTCAGGGTTACATGAACGATCCGGACGGTAACGGATTGGTATTCGGCCTGGGACGGTTATTGGATTGGGTAGGCACTGGCCAGGGACGTGTGCCGGCAACTTATATACAGAACTCAACTTACCTGAAGTTGCGTGAAGTTGGGCTTTACTACAATGTACCCAAGTCCATCACATCGGGTTGGTTTAATGGAGGCATAAGCAATATTAAACTAGGTTTTTCGGCAAATAACATTCTGGTTTCAACCAAGTATGGAAGTTATGATCCGGAAGTATCGAACTTTGGAGCGCAACCCATTAACTCAAATGTGGAAGTGACTCCTTACCCAAGTTCCAGGAGATATTTCTTTCACCTGACAGTTGATTTTTAAAAACTAAAACTTTACAACAATGAAACTCAAAATACTCTTTTTAACCATTGGCTTGGTTATCCTCTCGCAAACTGCTTGTCAGATTGAAGAGGTTATCGATCCGGATAACCCTACCCTTGCGGGTGTGCTGACCAATGCTTCGAAAGCGCAACTGCGTGTATTAGTTACCGGTCTTGAAGCCAGGCACAGGGCTTACTTTGAAAACGCTACCGAAATGTTCGGCAGTTTTGCCCGTGAAGTGGCTCCCTTCTTTGCATCGGATCCGCGTTTTGGAAGCGACTGGTATGGAACAACTACCTACCCCGACTTTTTCGCATCGAACGGTACGTACCTGTCGCCTTATCTGGCAGTGAAGCAGGCCAACATTTTGATTCAATCGGTAAACAACACCAGCTCGGTAACAGCAGCCGAAGCAGCCGGATACATTGGCTTTGCCAAAACCATAAAAGCCTACCAGCTATTATGGCCGCTCATGCAGCAGTATCAAAATGGCATCCGCATCGATGTGGAAGATCCTTTAAATCCGGGCCCGATTGTCGACTTTGATATTGCACTGAGTTATATCCGCTCCCTGCTGGATGAGGCGAAAACAGATTTACAGGCGGCTGGCAGTTCGTTTGATTTCAGCCTGACCATGGGATTCTCTTCGCCTGCAGAATTTATTAAAGTGAACAGAGCCATTGCCGCCCGGGCTGCATTATATGCAGAAGATTTCACCGGAGCACTAACTGCGTTAAACGAATCATTCATGGATATGGCGGTAAATTTGAGCACACGGGAGAAAATGTATATCGGACCGGTACATGTTTACGGAAACAGCCCGGATGTTGAAAACCCGCTGTATTACAATTTAGATGTGCCCACTAACACGATTTTAATTGTGCATCCTTCCATGATTGACGATCTGTTGCCAGGCGATGAAAGAGCAGAGAAGTTCTACCAACGCACCAATATCGTTAATTATGGACCCATACCCTTTCCCGGTGAATATCAGGACAACCGGTGGGAATCCAATACAGACCCAATTCCATTCATCAGAAATGAAGAATTGATCCTTATTAAAGCTGAAGCAGAAGCCCGCAAAACCTCAGCCGATTTTGCGGCTGCCTTTGCTGCAATTAACGTTGTTAGAAATACCTGGGGCCTTGCCGATTATACAGATGCTACCCCAACAGAGGATGAAACCATTGAGGAGATCCTGTTTCAACGCAGGTATTCCCTCTGGGCCGAAGCCGGCCACCGGTGGATTGATTTAAGGAGAACTAACCGGCTGGATGCTGCACACGTTAACCTGACTTACGACCGGGGGGATCCTCCTTCGAGCACTACCCTGATCACACAGGTAGCAAGGCGGGCTTCAGAAACCAACTGGGATGAAAACAATTGAGATTATTGTTCCAATTCAGTACCGAAAGGGGCTTCGGCCCCTTTCTTATTTGCACGAAAAACTGAAAACAATTTGGGCTTCTTTGCGCTTTAGTGATTCGCGTACTGCCTCACACGCCTTTGTCAAATCCCCTGCTTTTGCGTATGCTTCGGCAAGCCAATAAAATAAATCATCAACCGTATCATCCATCCTCAGCGCTTGTTCCATTAACCGAACGGCAGAGATATGGTCTCCAACTTTTAAATAATAAATCCCTTTGTTGCGGTAAGCCCAGGCATTGGCCGGATCGTTTGCAATGCTCTGATTGATGTCGCTAATGGCGGATTGCAATTCGTTCTTCATCAACTTAATGTATCCGCAGTTATTCAGGAAGTACGAGTCGCCAGGCCGTAATTCCAATGCCCGGTTTATGAGTTGCTCGGCCTCCGTCAACGAAGTATCGGCAGCATAAACAAGCGCCAGCGCATTGTAGGCATTAGGTTCATCTGCCTTAAGGGCAATTGCCTTGTTTAATGCGGCTTTAGCCGGATCATATTTTCTCTCATAAAAATGTACTGTACCCAGGTTAATCCATAACTCAGCATTCATTGAATCCAGGGCTATTGCTTTCATAAATGAACTTTTGGCTTTGCCATATTCCCTTAGTTTACCATGTATCAGCCCTTGTAAAAAGAAAACAGCCACTGTATCGGGCTTAAGTTTCTCCAGTTGGCTCACATCACCCAGTGCCCTTTCCTGATAATTAAGTTCGTAATAGGTATTTGCCCGGTTAAACAGCGCATGAAAAAAATCCGGTCGGCAGCCAAGGGCCTGGTTGTAGTATTCAAGCGCTTCGGCATAATTTTTCTTCCTAAACTGCACCGTACCGAGGTTATTTAACGCATCGGCATAACACGAATCAAACTTCAGGGCCGCATTAAAGTTCTTTATGGCTTCCTCCGTATTTTGCTTAGCCAGGTCCGCATTGCCCTTGAGGAGGAACCGCTGCTTTCGCGTTTCCGCAGTTTCACATGATACCAGCGAGGCCGCAAGTCCGGCAACAATAAGCATAACCGGTAAGGTAACGGTGAAGAATTTCACGCTAAAATTATAGCCCATGTCAAAAATAGATTTTAAGGAAATTTTCAAATAGTTGGTTATTATGCGAGGCGGCCTTTGCAGCCCATACGAGAGGTTGTCAGGGCAAAAAGGCCAACGAAGCAGAATAACCAAATACGAAGTAAATTCACAAAAGTTATTTTTGAGATGGGCTCTAGTTACTTGCATAATTGATATAACATGAACATTAACCCTCAATACGAAAACGAAGTAAGGCGGCTGCTAAAACTCAACAAACGTGCTGAGGCTGCTCGCTATTTACAAAACAAGCTCAACGTTTCAAACACGGATGCCGACCGCCTTGTTCAGGCAGTGGAAAATGAAATACAGTTCGAAACCATGCAGGCTACCCAGGCGGTTAAAAGTTCCGCAGGAGGTTGCGGTAAGGTCTTGCTAAAGGTACTGAGTTTCGGCTTTGGCTTTTTTGGAATCGGATTTATCCTGGTGGGCATCGGTGCCAGCGTGTTGTTTAACTACGTAGAGTCGGGCTCGGTTGAAGTTCAGGGCCGGGTGGTAAGCCTGCGGGCAAGCGAAAACGAAGGCGGAGGCTATGCCCCGGTTATTGAATATGACTGGAACGGAGTAACCAAAACGCATTACAGCGAAGTTTATTCATCCCCTCCTGACTTTCAAACCGGCCAGGTTATACCGGTATGGGTTAATCCTGATAACCCGGATAACGCCACGGTAATCTATGAGAATACCGCCAGGATAGTAATGTGGATATTCGGAGGCATCGGTGCATTCTTCCTTATCATTGCCTTTGGTTTATTCTGGTTTAGCAGAAAAATAAACAGTACGCTTTGAAATATCGGCAATGTTTTGTTGCTTTGAACCGACAATGAATTACGCACAGAACATAATCCACCATCACCACCATCATGGCAACTCCAGCATGCGTGGCAGGGTTATGTTTTAACCAAACAATAACATCCTTTTAAAGGCTTGCCGCGATTACGGCAGGCCTTTTTTTTACCCTATGCGAAACAAGTAAAGAACGAATGAAATGAGTGAAATCTTACGCATTGCTATTCAAAAGTCCGGAAGGCTGCAGGAAGGCTCCCTGCAATTATTGAAAGACTGCGGCCTGACCTTTAGCAACGGAAAGGAACAGTTGAAAACCCAAGCCCTGAACTTTCCGGTGGAAATCCTTTTTCTGCGCGATGATGATATTCCCCAATACATTGAAGATGGGGTTGCCGATGCGGGCATCATCGGTGAAAATATTTTCGCGGAAAAGCAAAAGCAGGGCGAAATCATTAAACACCTGGATTTTGCTAAATGCCGGCTGGCCATAGCCGTGCCGCGCACAACCGAGTACACCGGAGTTGGTTGGCTCGATGGCAAAAACATCGCCACCTCCTACCCCAACCTGGTACGTACCTACCTTAAACGCCACAACATAACGGCTGGGATTCACGCAATCAGCGGTTCGGTTGAAATTGCCCCGGGAATCGGGCTGGCCGATGCCATCTGCGACATTGTCAGTACCGGCAGCACCTTATTAAGCAATGGTCTAAAGGAAGTTGAATTGGTTATGAACTCGCAGGCCGTATTGGTAGCCGGAACCCTTGCTGAAGCCAAGAGTCAAGTCCTTAAAAAACTGGTCTTCCGGATGGAGGCCGTACAACAAGCCCGAAACAACAAATACATTTTACTGAACTGCCCCAACGAATCCATTGAGCCGATAACCCGGATTATCCCGGGAATGAAAAGTCTTACTATTTTACCCTTGGGTAAACCCGGGTGGAGCTCGATGCATTCGGTAGTAGATGAAAACGATTTCTGGGAAAAAATTGACCAGCTCAAAGCGCATGGTGCAGAGGGAATATTGGTAATTCCGATCGAGAAGATGATTAAGTGAGGTATGAATGCATGGTACGGTTTACGGGGTACGGGGTTCGGGTTATTTCCAGATTTCAAATTAAAAAACAAAGAGCAACACATGAAGATATTCAATAATCCATCGCG
>CAYNIH010000076.1:0-10810 GCA_964397115.1 uncultured Roseivirgaceae bacterium
CGGCCGTGGCCACCATGATGATCGATAAAAAATCGCCATGGGGAAGGGACTTTGAGTCAAAACTTAACGAATATGTAAAGCAACTTAATTCCCTTACGGGTGAGAATTTTACTACCCTGGCGCGGGCGCCAAAAGACATTCCGGAATTTGCCAATGACCCCGACCATGTGCGTAAAGACTTTCTCACTTTTACCTTTGAGAATACCCCGGTAATTGCAGCACTCGCATCGGTAACGCAAATTCAATCCGAAGTTCTGGAGTATGAATCGGCTGCCTTACGCAAACTGGCCGAAGAGGCCGGAGCGGCTACCGTACGCTTTGAAACCGTCATTCCAATGGTTCGCCCGAAGTCCTCTATAGTGGCTGCAGGCGCCACCTATGAAGCCGACATGTTTATTTCTGCTTCTTCTTCTGCACTTAGCCCCGAGATGTTTTACAATGGCTCACCGATTCCGATTGCTGCTGACCCGGTCACCGGCATAAAAATGGGTAAGGTTAAGTTTACCGCCCGGGGCGGAAATTATGATGCGAAAGGACAATCCAAGCAATCGTTTAAAGCTGAAATAAAACTTAATGATCAAGTCTATCCGCAAACCATAGAATACATCGTAGCAAAGCCTACCATTCGGGTAACCACCGGGGTGGCTCCAACCTTGTATATGGGGTGTGGAAACCTGGTGAATATTGAGGTGCCTGCGCTTGGAACAGATTATAACCCGTCATTCTCTGCCACTGGTGCGGAAATTATTCGCGGTGAAAAAATTGGCCAGGTAACAATTATTCCTACCCAGCGAAAAGTTACCGTAGCGGTAAATAACTCGGGTACGTTTATCGGAAATGAAGAGTTTGCCGTTAAAAATGTTCCTCGTCCTCGAATTGTAGCAAAAGACAACAATGGTCGTGATATTGACCTGAAAAATGGAGTTAAAGCAGGGCAGATAGCCGGATTGCGTATTAACGCAGAAGCAGACGAAAACTTTAAAAACGAAGTTCCTAAAGATGCGAACTACCGGATAAGAAACATGTCGGTAATTTTAGCCCGTGGCACTCAGCGTGTTCAGGAAATGACCGCCACCAGCGAATTGGTGGACCTGGGCGCCTGGCGCGCAATTATGCGTCCGGGTGACAGAATTCTGATTGAACCAAAGAACGTTGTCCGGATGACCTACAAAGGCAGCCCTGAACCGGTTGCTGTAGGCGGAAGTGACATCATCAATATTCCTGTACAATAAGTAACGATATGAAACTATTGAAACATTGGATTGCCTTTTTACCTGCAGCGTTGGTGCCCGTGGCAATGTTTGCTCAGGTAGAACTACCGCAATACAACCCCAATTCCATTGATCCGATTCCCCGGTATGAGCACTTGTATAAATTGCGTGTCTGGAGAAAAATTGACATGAAAGAGAAGCAGAACAAGGGGTTCTTCTCAAACAATGGCGAAATATCTAAGTTGATTATTGATGCCGTTCGCAGCGGAGAGATACCCAGTGTTTACAACAGCGACTCGTTAACCTCGGCAATGACCAAGGAAGATTTTGAATCGAAGATGGTGATTACCCAGGGCGAAACCCTGCCGGCATGGGATCCTGCAGCAACATATTACCTGAGTGATGCCGTTTCCTTTAACGGAAAAAACTATGAATCGGCAATTGATAACAACACGGGAATTAATCCGAGTGAAGCCCCCAATGGCGAATGGGTGATTACTCAACGCGGTAAACCAGTAACGGTATTACCGCGGGATGTTTACATGCTGACACTCATGGAAGATGTTATATTTGATAAACGCAGATCACGATTGTATTACGATATACAGGCCATTAAGCTGGAGGCCTTTGATCTGAACACCGGAACATTTAAGTCGTTAGGGTGGTTTAAGTACAAGGATCTTGAAAAGGTTTTCCGGAATAACCCGGCCAAAGCCGTGTGGTTTAACCGGCAGAATACTGCCGAGAACAAAAACTTTGCAGACGCCTTCCTGTTGAGATTGTTTAAAGGGACTATTGATAAAATCGAAAACCCTGACGATCAGACCATTGAAGATGTGTACCGGTCAAATGGCAGGCCGTACTACGAAAGCGTTTGGGCGCGCGAATGGGCCGAGATGATGCTTATGGAAAAAGAACACAACCTCTGGGAGTTCTGATCTCTCCAAGACTTTTTCAAAAAGCCTCCGCTTATCCGGAGGCTTTTTTGTTGTTCTGCACAATCAACTTTGCTTTACTTTTACCAACCACCTTTTCCAGTTCTTCAACGCTGGCCTCATTGATTTTACGGGTTGATTTGAAGTGCCGCAAGAGTTTTTCCACACTGACCTTGCCCAGGCCGGGCAATTCCTTAAGGGTTGTTTTTAATTGTAACTTACTCCGTTTTTGCCGGTGAAAGGTAATGGCGAACCGGTGTGCTTCATCTCTGATTTGCTGGAGGAGCCTCAGCCCCGGTGATTTTTTACTGATGAGCAGGGGCAGTGGGTCTTGCGGAACGTAAACTTCTTCCAGCTTTTTGGCAATTCCGGCAATAGCCAATTTGCCGTACAGGTTAAGCGCTTTCAGCGCTTCGCAGGCACTGGATAGCTGCCCTTTGCCGCCATCAATAAGGATGAGGTCAGGCAGTGGAGACTTTTCTTCAAGCAGGCGCTTGTATCGCCTTCCCACTACCTCCTGCATGGAGGCAAAATCGTTAGGCCCTGTAACGGTTTTTATGTTATAATGTCGGTAATTTTTTTTGTCGGGCTTGCCATGAACAAACCGTACCATCGAAGCTACCGGTGTGGTACCCTGCAGGTTGCTGTTATCGAAACACTCAATAATAACCGGCAGCGAGGCAATATGAAGTTCTTGCTGCAGGGCCTCCAGCGCTGGATTTTTTCTTGAAGGCCGGTCGGCCCTGGCGAGTTCTTTTTCACGCTTTAGTTCGAGGGCGTTCTTCAAAGAAAGGGCAACCAGTTTGCGCTTGTCGCCAATTTTAGGCACATGGTTATGTAGGTTATCGGCCAGCGTAGGTACGGGCAGATTACTCAGCACTTCGGTATTTGTGCTGTTGGCCTGCTGCCGTAGTTCAACCAGCGCCAAGCTAAGCAGGTCTTCGTGTTCTTCACCAAGTTGTTTTTGTATTTCGATGGATTTGGAATAAATAATAGCCCCCTCTTTAAGCAGCATGTAGTTAGCATAGGCGTACTGCTCATTACCGGTTATTGTTATCACGTCTATATCGGTGAGCAGTTTGTTAACCACCAGTGACTTGCTTTGAAATTTATCCAGTGTGTCGAGTTTCTCCTTATAAAATTGAGCGCTCTCAAAATTCAGTTGAGCAGCGGCATCTTCCATTTGCTGCTGAAAAAATTGCCGCACCACGTTTCGGTTACCCTTTAAAATGTTGCGCGCCTGTTCAACTTCCTGGTTGTAGTCTTCTTCACGCTGAAGCCCTTCGCAAGGACCTTTGCAATTACCGATGTGGTATTCGAGGCAGACTTTGAATTTCTTGTTTTTTATGTTGCTTTCCGACAGCACCAGGTTACAGGTGCGTATGGTGTAGAGCTTCCGCAGGAGTTCCAGCACATTTTTCATTGCCGTAACACTGGAGTAGGGGCCGAAGTATTCGCCCTGCCCCGGTATAAACTTGCGTGTGGAGATGATCCGCGGGAATCGTTCCTTTACTATGCATAGGTAAGGGTAGGTTTTATCATCTTTCAGTAAAATGTTATAGCGGGGTTGATACTGCTTTATCAGATTATTCTCAAGCAAGAGTGCATCAAATTCACTTTCGGCAACGGTGTAGTCAATCGTATGAGTTTCAGCCACAAGGCGTAACGTTTTGCGGCTAAGGTTTTGTTTAGATCCGAAGTAACTCTGTACCCTTTTTTTCAGGTTTTTGGCTTTCCCTACATACAGCAGTTGACCGTTGGTGTTATAAAACCTGTAAACCCCCGGTTTTTCGGGAAGCATTTGCACGTAGCCTTTAAGGTTGCCACGCATGGGTTTATTTAATTGAAGTCGTCCCAGGGTTTCTCTTCTGCCGGAATGGAGTCGGCAGGCATTTTATATTGATCGCAGTTAAGAGTTACATCAAGCCCGGTTTTTGGTTGACGGAACATTCCCTTTTTGTATTCAAGAGCCGGATCCTGGTAGATTTTGCGCATATATTTTTCCCAAATGGGCCGTGCCGTACGGGAACCCTGGCCCATGTCCCAGTTGCGGTAATGGATACTGCGTTCGTCACCGCCAACCCAAACACCGGTAACCAGGTTGTGGGTTATGCCTATGTACCAGCCGTCTGATGCGTTGTTGGTAGTGCCGGTCTTTCCGCCAATTTCGTTTTCTTCTTTTAAATCGTAGGCTAAGCCTCCCGAAGTACCGCCAGATTCTTCCACCCCACCGCGCAGCATGTAAACCATTTTATAGGCGGTTTGCTCGCTTATGGCTTCGCGGGTTTTCGGCACAAAGTTCTCAATTACGTTTCCGTTTTTATCTTCAATGCGGGTGATGTAATAAGGTTCGGTATAAATTCCGCTGTTCACAAACGTACCATATGCCCCAACGAGTTCATAAAGTGACACATCGCTTACCCCAAGGCATAGCGAGGGCACAGCGTCCAGCGGACTGCTGATGCCCACACGGTGGGCAAATTTGACAACGTTTTCCGGATGTACCTTCTGCAGAATTTGTGCGGTAATGGAATTGACCGAGCGAGCCATTGCCTGGCGCAGGTTCATCTTTTCTCCTGTGCCGTACTTTCCATCGGAGTTTGGCGGGTACCAGGTTGTTCCGGATACGGTAAAACTTGGTGAAATATCGTACAACTCAAAGCAGGGATGGTATCCAATCTCAAGCGCAGCACCATAAACAAAAGGTTTGAAAGTTGAACCCGGCTGCCGTTTGCCCTGACGCACGTGGTCATATTTAAAGTATTTGTGGTTTATACCACCCACCCACGCTTTAATTGCACCGGTGTTGGCGTCCATAGAAAGCATTCCGGCATGAAGGAAGTGCTTGTAGTAATTAAGAGAATCCATCGAACTGAAAAGGGTGTCGCGCTCGCCCTTCCAGGTAAAAATCGTCATCGGTTTTTTCAGGTTAAGCCTAATTTTTACGGAATCGGAATGCTCGCCATAACGGGCTACCAGATTTTTATAGGTATCGGTTTGCTTAATACGCGACTGCAGGAAACCCTTTATTTCTTTCCACTCATCGTCAATCCAGGGGTTTCGGCCCTTCCAGTGTTCATCAAAAAGCTGTTGCTGGTATTGCATGTGTTCGGTTAAGGCCTGCTCGGCATACATCTGCATGCGGCTGTCAAGGGTGGTGTAAATTTTAAGCCCCGATTCCCACAAATCGTAACCGTGTTCGCGGCACCAGTTCATTAAGTCATTGCGTATAACGTTTCTGAAATAGGTAGCAAGTCCTTCGTTTTGATTCTGAACCCGGTATTTTAATTCGATGGGCAATTGTTTGATGGAGTCGTAGGCTTCGCGGGTGATGTAATGGTGCGAGGCAAGTTTGTAAAGCACTTCGTTTCTTTTTTTCAATGAATTTTCGGGATTGTAAACCGGGCTGAATTTGGTGATTGCCTGAAGCATGCCCACCAGCACGGCCGACTCCTGGATATTCAGGCTATCGGGTGTTTTATTGAAATACGTTTCTGCTGCCACCCGTATACCGTAAGCATTGCTGCCAAACGAGGTGGTGTTCAGGTACATGGCAATGATCTCTTCCTTGGTGAAATTTTTTTCGAGGTAGTAGGAAATGATCCACTCTTTGGTTTTTTGGATTATCCGTTTCGGGTAACGGCCCAGCCGGGCAAGTTTACCGTCAAGACTCATGTCGGGGTTCATCGTGTACAGGTTCTTGGCCAGTTGTTGTGTAATGGTGCTGCCGCCACCCTGCGGGTTTAAGGTGATCAGCCCCCAGAATACGCGCAGGTAGGCAATAAAATCCATTCCGGAGTGCTGATAGAACCGGTGGTCTTCCGAGAGGATAAGTGTGTTTACCAGGTCTTTTGAAAGTTCGTTGTAGCTCACCTGGCTCCGGTTGTAACGGAAGTATCTGCCCAGTGAGATACCATCGGAGGAGATCAACTCGGAAGAGAGGTCGTTTTCGGGGTTTTCAATAGCTTTTAAACTGGGCATGCCGCCATATAAGCCCATCAGGTCAATGCTTACCGAGTAGATGAACAGCGGAAAGAGAAGGAGGCTGCAAAAAAAGGCAATCCAGATAATTTTAATGGCCGGTTTTATCCACGGGTGCTGCAGGCCAAGCAATTTATGGATTTTCTGTGCGGTAATTTTTTTCAAAGAATCGTAAGTACTCATCAAGGCCTTTGGTGCGGTAAAAGGTATCGAAATTGTCTTTTGTAATTACAAAGCTATTGAATTTACGGTTTTTAAGTCCGGTAATAGTAGGCAGTTTTTCGGTGAATGTTCTGTAGTATTCAATGGCGCTGCTTAGCCGGGGCAGATCAGAAACCAGAGTCAGGGTATAACTATCGTTTAGGATGAGGTTGCTTACCTTCAGGTTAAGGTCCTTAAAAAAAGTTGAGTTAAATGAATTCAGTGATTCTACCGTGGTATTTTCCAGTTTTTCGGCTAAAGGATATACTAGGATAAAGTAATGGGGCTGCTCAAATGAACGGTAATAAACAATACCCTTTTCCTTTTCTTTTTTGAGTTCAAATTCACGCGAGGTGTTCAATAATGTTTTAGCATAGGTTGCCTGTTCTGTATCCGGATAGCGTTTGATTAACTCCTCCAGTTGAAATTGATACACGGCCCGGGGTTCGGTTTTGCCCGTAATAAGGGCGGTTAATAAAACAAGTTGCGGAGTAAACGGGGTGGTTTCCAATTCGGTGGCTTGTGTAACAAGTGAAGTAGCTTGAGCAAATTGGCCATTCAGGTAATGCGTGTAGGCTTCTTTATAGAGTGCTTTTTGTTTATCTACCGTCAAACTGGATTCGAGCAGGTAATCCGGTTTAACGAGGATGCGCGCGAAGTCCGTTTCGGGGTATTGGCTGATCAGCCGCGAGGCGTATGCATCGGCACGTGAGGGGTTGCTTTCCTTGTGGATGAGATAGAGTTTATACAGTATTTCGGGCTCATGCGGGGTTTCCGGAAAGCGTTCGAGTAGTTTTTCGTAGGTGGCCACTGCATTCTCTTTTTCATTGAGTTTGAAATAATAAATATCGCCCAGGGCAAAATATGCTTCTTCAATTTTATTGAGTGATGCAGCCTGCTGTTCGTTGGTTAGAGGCAGTTCCTTCAGCAGGTTACGATAGGCTTCTTCTGCCAAGTCTTCTTTGCTAACCGGCTTGCTTTTATCCGTTGGGCTTCCTTCAGCGGCAATAATCGGATTAATGCGTTCGGAAGGAGGGGTAGCCCGCGATGACCTCCGCCAGTTATCTTCAAGGGGAATTTTACCCCAAACACGCACAAATTCAACCTGGCCTAACCCGACAGCCGAAGGGTTTCCAAAATACCAATCGCCAGTTTGCACAGTTACCGGATTTTGGTCTATCCCATTGCGTTGTACGATTTCTGTTCGCTCGCGCTTTTTCTTTTTGCTTTTAGCGGATTGAACCGGTTGGTTGCGTTCCATGGTGTTTTTGATAAGCAACCGGATAGCCGAAGTATCCATGGTGGCAAGGGCAAGCAGGCTGTCTTGCCAGGCAATGGTGTTAAGGTGTGTTACGAATTCATTAAGTACCTCCTGGCGTGCTTTAATGGTCGGATAGTCGGGTCGTTTTGCAGAGATGGAAGCCACAGCGCTGTCGTAGTATGCCTGTGCCAGTTCGAATTTCTTCAGGGTGTCGTAGTAAATTTCGCCCAGTTTCAGGTAAGCGTCTCCGTCAACCAGTTTGTTGTTGCCCAGCCTGATGGCCTGGTTATAATTGGCAATGGCTTCGCTGATGTTGTTTTGTTTTTCTTCGAACACACCCATTTCGTAGTAAATTTTATCCCTGAACTCCTTGTTTTTACTGTCTTTAAGGAGTTTGCGGAATGATTTCCGGGCATTGGCAACGTTGCGGGCCTTTGAAATTTCTGCTACCTGGGCCATGTACAGTCGTGCGTAAAAGTCCACTTCGTATTCCGGGTGGGTGGCCAGGCATTGGCGGTAATAATTGTACGCCTCTGCTTCGAAGCCGAGGGTTTGATAGACCTGTCCGATGATAAAATAAATTCTTCCGGGTTTATCCTTTTTGGTAAGAAGCGGAGCGGCCTCAGTAAGGTTGCGTATCATTTTATCGAGGTCGTTACGTACCTGGTAGTAATAGGCTTTTTCGAGTAAAAAGTTTTTTTTGTTGGTTTTATTCAGCGGCTCTTTTTGCAGGTAATCAAAAACAGCTTCGGCATTGTTGTACTCTTTGTGTTCGGTGAACGTGCGGATGAGGTGAATAAGTGCCCGGTGCCGGGTGTTGACGTCTTTTGTAACCTTGGGATTGTTAACGTACTTAAACGTTTGAATGGCATTGCCCCAGTCGAAACTGTAAAGTCGCGCTTTGCCAACAAGAATGTAGGCATCATCAACCCATTTGCTGTTGGGATGGCGCTGGATGGCGATGGAGGCCATCTTAATGGCTTCCTGAACCGACTTATCGTAGCTTTTTGAAAACAGGCTGTCGAGCCGCGGAAAGAGCCAGAGCAGTTGGTTGTAGTCATCCTGGTGATTGCGCTGGATGCTCTGTTCAATTTTAGTTACTTCTTCCAGTGCATAATAGTATCCGTTGTAATGGGCGGTGGTGTTGTGAAAGGCCCGGCTGGTCCAGGTGTTCGATTCGGACGAACATGCTGTGGCCAGGATAACCGGAATAATATATGAAAGCCTGATTTTCAAGGTGTTATCGTATGCCTGACCAACGTAAAAAGCGCAGTTTTCATGTGTTTATCAGCCGGAATATCTAACTTTGCCGGCTAAAAATTGCCATTTGAAGCAGAAAAAGACATTTTCCAACTGGCTCACAACCCGTTACCAGCTCATTATCCGGAATGAGGAGAACTTTGCCGAAAAAACCAGTTTCGGGTTCACCTATTCGAAAGTAATCTTTTTTCTCGGTGTCGTGTTTGCCGTGGTTTTTGTGGTAAGTCTATTTTTGGCGCAAACCCTGCTCGCCAAGTGGTTTGATCCCCGGTTTGAGCAAATGGTGTTGAATCGGGAACTGATTGACCTGGCTTCGAAAGTCGATTCGCTTTCCATGGAAGTTGATCGTAAAGAGCAGTTTATACTGAACTTTCAGCGCGTGCTTCGGGGCGATACGTCAGACGTTAAAATGCCCGCGGAGATTCTTAACGTTGACGGCAAGCCGACAATAAAACCCGCTGAGCTGAAATTGGCCGCTGCCGATTCGCAATTCAGAAAAGAGTTTGAAAAATCCGACCTCGCGCTCATTACCTTTACCAATGTTAAATACCGCGAACTGCAGGAAACTTTTTTCTTTTCACCGATAACCGGATTTATTTCCGATCGCTTCGATTTGAAGCGCGGCCACTATGGAGTGGATATCGTAACCAAAACAAACGAGCCGGTTAAAAACATTGCCGATGGCACGGTGGTGTTTGCCTCCTGGACGCAGGACTCCGGCTACGTGCTGATGATCCAGCACAAGGGTAACCTCATTTCGGTGTATAAGCACAATGCGGAACTGTATAAAAAAGTTGGTACCTTTGTTAACGCAGGAGAGATTATCTCAATAGTTGGCAACAGCGGGGAGTTAACCAATGGGCCGCACCTTCATTTTGAGTTGTGGTACAACGGCAACCCGCTTAATCCGGAAGAATTTGTAACCTTTTAACGGCAACAGAACATGTTTACATCCAAAGAAGAAAAACGGGCCGCTGAAGAGATCAGCAACTCCAGTAACACCATCGGCAAGGGTACCTACCTTGAAGGCAACATTGAAACCTATGGCAACATCCGCATCGAAGGCAAGGTAACCGGCCACATCAAATCCAAATCAAAAGTAGCATTGGGCAACTCCTCGCAGGTGCACGGAAACATCACCGCCCAGAATGCCGACATTGAAGGCGAAGTAAAAGGACGAATTGAAATTGCCGAACTGCTGGTGCTTAAAGCAACGGCCGTCATTCATGGCGACATTATTACCGGCAAGCTGGTAGTTGAACCCGGTGCGGTGTTTAACGGCTCGTGCAAAATGGGTGCGGCCATCAAGGAAATCAAGATTGGCGATACGAATGGAATCGGGGCATCGCGCACCTTCGCCCGGGCCGAAGAAGCAAAATCCGTTTAACGCATACCTGCGTTATAGCGGCCTGGCCCTTCAACTTCTGGTTACCCTGGCCGTGTTTGGGTGGTTGGGGTATAAAGTTGACGGCTGGCTCCGGTTAACGTACCCGGTTTTTCTCATCCTTTTTCTTTTTGCAGCCTTTGCGGGTATGATGTATAACCTGTATAAATCCATCGGGAAGGAGTGAACTACCTGACCTCATTTTTGATGACGATGGGCGTGGCAGCAATGCTGATTGTCGGGGTGGGGCAAACCGTTTCGGTTATTCCGTCATATTTTTATCAGAGCCTTGCGATGTTAATCATCGGTACATCCGGCCTGTATTATTACCTGCAACGCGTAAGAATGAAGCAACCTGATTTTTTCGTTCACTTTTACCTGGCAAGCATCGCGGTAAAACTTCTATCATACGGAGCCTACCTGGCCCTAATTATCTGGAAAGACCGCCCCGGGGCCTTGGCCAATGTGGTGTTTTTTTTTGCGGTGTATGCCCTGTTCACCGCCCTTGAAGTGGTTTTTTTGTGGAGGCAGATCAACCGGTGAGGAGAAGGTGCTAAGGCTTATGTAAGTTTTTAAA
>CAYNIH010000077.1:0-10809 GCA_964397115.1 uncultured Roseivirgaceae bacterium
AAGAAGTGCCCATTGACCGCCTCATTCCCGAAAAAACCTATCTATTCTTTTCGCATACCATTAAAAAGCAACCCCATAACCGGAAATTGCTGCAGGCAATCCTGAAGAAGAACATCCGACTGATTGATTATGAAGCCCTTAAAGACAAACTCGGTAACCGGCTGGTTGCCTTTGGCCGTTTTGCCGGTTTGGTAGGCGCCTATAACGGAATATGGACCTACGGCAAACGATATAAAAAATTTGATTTAAAGCGAGCGCATGAATGCTTTGATGTGAACGACCTGAAACTGGAGTTACGAAAAATGAAACTTCCGCCCATTAAAATTGTACTTACCGGCGCGGGCCGGGTGGGCAAAGGCGCCATGGAAACGCTTGACTCGGCAGGAATACGGAAGGTAAGTCCGGAAGATTTTCTTACCAAAACATTTGATGAGCCGGTTTACGTGCAATTGAGCAGTGCCGATTACCATGTGCGCAAAGCGGGTGGCCATTTTAACCGCGAGGAGTTTCATCAAGAACCGGAGAAATACAACTCTACTTTTCGGCCGTTTACCAAAGTTGCCGATGTGCTGCTGGCGGGTGCCTACTGGAACCCGAAAGCACCGGTATTGTTTACCCGGAATGACATGCTGCAGGCCGATTTCAAAATCAGGGTAATAGCCGACATTACCTGTGATATTGAGGGCTCAATACCCTCAACGCTGAGGGCCAGCACCATTGATGCCCCTCTTTATGACTATGATCCTGCCACCGGCAGGGAAATGCCCGCGCTGAGCAGTGAAAAATTTGTAACGGTTATGGCGGTTGACAATTTGCCGTGCGAGCTTCCGCGCAACGCTTCAGAAGAATTCGGCCGTGATTTGCTGGATAAAATTTTACAACTCCTGCTGGTAAAAGATGAGGAGGGCATCATCTCGCGGGCCACCCTTACCAAAAACGGAGCATTAACTTCGGCTTTTCAGTACCTTCAGGATTATGTTGACGAATAAATCACACCTCAGTATATGCGAATAATTATTGTCGGTTCAACGGGTACTATTGGGATGCACGTTGCCGCTGAGTTTGAGAAGAGGCACGAAGTGATCCGCGCCAGTGCCAACAAAGGGCCGTTAAAAGTGGACATTACCTCTTCCTCATCCATTCGTGCCTTGTATAAATTTGTCGGGAAGTTTGATGCGGTAGTATGCACGGCCGGCAAGGCTTACTTCGGGCCGTTTCATGCCATGAAGGAAAAAGATCTTTACCTCGGCTTAAAGAGCAAACTGATGGGCCAGGTAAACCTTGTGATGCTCGGAAAAAATAAAATCAGCGAAGGAGGATCATTCACCCTCACCACAGGTATTTTATACCGCGATCCCATTCGCGAGGGCGTTGCGTTAAGCATGGTAAACAACGGACTGCACGGTTTTGTGCTGGGTGCAGCCATTGAGTTGAAACGCGGGGTGCGGATCAATGCCGTAAGCCCGGGGTTAGTAGAAGATTCGGCAGCCCAACTCAGCGCGTTTTTTCCCGGCCACATTCCGGTGCCCATGTGGAAGGTGGTGCAGGGCTATGTGAAAAGTGTGGAAGGCTTCGGAACCGGCCAGGTTATTGAAATAAATTAAATCCTCTTACCATGGAAGACGCAAGACGCATTTACAACCCAGTTCAAAAAGATTATGTAACTTTTTTAAAAACATCCAGCGAAACAGAAGGAGCCTGTACGCTGGTGGAGGTGGAACTTGCCCCGCAAGGCGGAGTAGGTATTCATTACCATAAAACCTATGCCGAGAAATTTGAGTGCCTCGAAGGCGAACTGAAGGTTCAGTTGGGCAGCACCGTGCACACTTTACTCCCGGGGCAGTCGGCAACAGCGTTGCCTGGAATTAACCACCGGTTTTTCAATACCTCCGGTGCGGTAAGCAAGTTCAGGGTAACGCTGGAGCCGGCCAGTCGTGGATTTGAACAGTCGCTGCAGGTTGGTTACGGCCTCGCCCGTGACGGGGAGGTGATGAAAAACGGCTTCCCAAAAAATAAACTGGCACTGGCCTGGTTATTTGAAATCAGCGAAAGCAACCTGCCCGGCTGGCGAAGTATTTTTGAATTTATTCTGCGCAGGCAGGCAAAAAAAGCCAGGGCTATCGGGCTTGACAAGCAATTGATTGACAAGTACGTAAAATTTTAATCGGTGAGCGCCATCGTTACCCTGTTGTTTGGGCACTGGGTTGCCGATTTTCTTTTTCAAACCGAGAAAATGGCGCTCGGCAAGAGCCATAGCATTAAATGGCTTGCGTTGCATGTGTTGGTTTATACCGTTGTACTCTGTGTGTTTTGCTTTTTTCTGCTTTCGTGGAAAGTGGCATTGCTGTTTGCTGCACTTAACGGATTGTTGCACGGCCTTACCGACTTACTCACCAGCAGGCTAACGGCACTGTACAAAGACAACCGCAGGATTTTCTTCCTGATCATCGGGCTGGATCAGTTTATCCATTCAGCCACACTACTTATCACGCTGGACTATTTTCTACCAGGTTATTCAGCCGTTCAATAATCCGGTTGGCCACGGTTTCCACCGAAATCCCGGTAAGGCAGGCAAAATCTCCACGGTGGCATTTCTCCTTTCCGTAAACCGAACATGGGCGGCAGGGTAATTCCTTTTGGTCGATGTGCACAATGCTTTCCGGGCTCTGGCCGAATGGCCCGAAGCCGACATCCGGGTGGGTGCCGCCCCAAATGGTGAGCAGCGGTGTGCCCGTGAGAGCGGCCAGGTGCATGTTGGACGAATCGGTACACACCATCAGGTCCACCCGCTGAAGTAAGGCAATTTCCTGCTGCATTTTCAGCTGGCCGGCAACCGTTATGCAGTGTTCGGGAAACTGCTCCTGTAAATCATGAAAGTACTTCAACTCCTGATCTCCGCCACCGAACAAAAAGATTTTAGGATTTATCGTTCGGATAAGTCGCTCAATCAATGGCGGGTAATTCGCCAGAGGCCATATTTTTG
Organism: uncultured Roseivirgaceae bacterium; assembly: GCA_964397115.1. Lineage (GTDB taxonomy): Bacteria > Bacteroidota > Bacteroidia > Cytophagales > Cyclobacteriaceae > UBA2336. Next base: position 2,984 of record CAYNIH010000077.1, read on the forward strand.
ACTTATGCAACGCAAAAGGCGCCAGGGCAATCCATTTTTGATTTTTTTCCGGTAAGCGCTTCTCCAGCCATTTTAGCAGGTGTTGTTTCGAAGTTTCGTTAGCCGATAAGTAAGGGCCGGGCAGGATTGGAAACACATAACCGGCCTTTTCAAAGGCTTGATGGTAGCGCTGCACGGTATGAGCAAGGGGAGTGGTTAGTTTGTTTTTCCTACGGGTGAAGGCCTTCTTTTCTTTACGGCCTTTATCAAATACGATTACTTTTTTCCCGAACAGCACAAACAGGTTGCGCAAAATAATGGTACGCAGGTGATCATGCATATCCACCACCAGGTCAAAATCTTCTTTGACCAGCAGCGCAAAAAACAATTTGCGTACGCCAAAGAAACCCGTAAACCGTGTATCCACATCGGCTTCAAAAACCTTTACCCGCTCTATGCCTGCAAAGAAAGACGCGAACCGGGGGCGGGTGGCCACCACCACCTCCACATCAGGACGGGCAATTGTAAACGAACGGAGCACGGGCACCAGCAACAGCACATCGCCCATAGCCGAAAAACGGAGAACGAGAATTTTTGTCATTTTTTGGTGTACAGCATTGGGTTAAGCGATGCATCGTTGTACATTTTCATCTGGCGGTACACTTTCATTTTCCGATCGCCATTGCGGATATCTTCTATCAGTTGATCAAAGGCCAGGTGCATGTCCATTTTCTGTTCAAGCAAAATATTCAGTTTTGCCTGGCACCGTGCAACGTGGTCAGCTGAAGCATCGGTGCGTTCAGCTTGTTCTTTCATGTGGTAGATCTTCAGCATAAGGATGCTCATGCGGTCGAGGAGCCAGGCCGGGGTTTCCGAATTTATTTTAGCCGTGGGTTTATACACCACACCGCTAAACTGCTCCATGAAATAATCATCCAATTTTTCTACCGTATCGGTCCGGTCCTGGTTTGATTTGTCAATGCGCCTCTTAATCTGCAGCGCTTCCCGGGGGTCAATATCCGGCAGGCGGATGATGTCTTCGAGGTGCCACTGCACCGTGTCGATCCAGTTTTTCAGGTACAGCAGGTATTCGAACGAACCCGCTGCAAACGGATTGCGCACCGGGGCATCAACATTATCGGTAACGTGATAATCATCAATGCTTCGTTGAAATACAGTGTAACAATCAGCGGCTTTGAGCATGGGGTAATAGGGATGCGGGCAAATTTAGTTAATTTATCAGGCTTAACAGGAATAACCCATCGGTAAAGTAATGTCGTCACACCATGTGGTAAAAGAAGATCAGGAGCCTGCGCTGGTGGTAGCCGGTGATGCGGGTAGATGGTTCGGGGAAATACAGCAACTGCTGGAGTGGTGCCCCACCACCCTTGTATTGGAAAATTCCCTGGAGCAGGTGCTGGCCTGGGGGATAAAATTCGATGTGCTGATCTGCCGGTATGAAAACGTGAAACAGTATGCAGCAGCCCTGGCTGCCCATGCTCCATTGAAAATTCTTTCACACCAGCCGGACGAACACCCGCTGGATGCCGCCCTGATGTTTTTGGTAGCCGGAAAATACAAGGCGGTGAATGTAACAGGTGTCTCACCTCACCACGTTGCCCCACCAGTTACGGGGTTGGACATCGTAACGTTTTACAACGGGCTGCGCTGGTCGTTTGTTCGTAACGGGCGGTTTGAAAAATGGTTCAAGACCGGCACCCGGCTTCAGTTTGTTTCGCAGGGCACTCTGGTAAAGGAAGGGCTTGTTGATGACACTGTTTGCATCCAGGGAATGGTAACGATCACGGGCGATGATGCTTTTTGGGTAGGCGAGCCCTATGCATGAACGAAGGAGGATTGTCACTTCTTTCAATGGAGTACAGCGGTAACGAAGCGGTCTTTGCCTGATAAATCCTGGTGGATGGCCACCTCATCATAGCCGGCATTTAAAAAAACGCCCGCGGTTTCTTCACCATATCGTTCGTTTATCTCAACGGCCACCATGCCGCCAGGTTTTAATGTGGCAATTCCTTTCCTGGCAATGGTTTTGTAAAATGCAAGCGGCTCACCAGCAGGTGCAAACAAGGCCGTGTGTGGCTCAAAGTTTAATACATGCGGTTCAAGCAGATGCTCTTCGTTGGTTCCGATGTAGGGGGGGTTGCTCACGATCAGGTCAAGGTTGGTATGGAGCAGGTGTTCCTTTAGGATATCATGTTGTTTCAGGTAGATGGTTGCGTTGTGCTCTAAAGCATTTTCTGCGGCTACCAGCAGGGCTGCCTCGCTGATGTCGGTTGCGTAAACGGTTGCCTGAGGAAGGGCCAGTTTTAACGAAACCGCAATGCATCCGCTGCCGGTGCCGATGTCGAGTAGCGTGTTGTATCCGCGCAGGGGGCATTCCTGTACCAGATAATCCACGAGTTCTTCCGTTTCGGGGCGGGGGATCAGCACATCGGGGTTTACTTTAAAGGTCCTTCCGTAAAAATGCGCCTCGCCAACAATGTATTGTACCGGCTCCTGGTTGTTAAGCCGATCAATCCAGCCGCTTAGCAGTTCACGCATGGATTTATCGAGTTTCACCTCGCGGCCGAGCAGCAGTTGCGATCGGGTTAGACCAAACAGTTTTTCCAAGAGCATGAGCACTTTTTCGTTTGTTTCGGACTGAAGTCCGGGCAGGTCAACGCGCAACAAGAGTTCAACAAACAGTTTCCTGGAGTTCACGCTTTTGGTAATCTTTGCAATATTAGGCATGAACCGGCACGATCACCATATGGATGAACTCTTTATGAGGCGCGCCTTTGAACTCGCTCTTAATGGAAAGGGTTATGTTAGCCCCAACCCCCTTGTAGGATGTGTGGTGGTCCATAACAACCAGATCATCGGTGAGGGCTGGCATGTAAAATACGGAGAAGCCCATGCCGAAGTACATGCCGTGAATGCAGTTGCCGATAAATCGCTGTTAAGCGAAAGTACCGTGTATGTTAATCTGGAGCCGTGTGCCCATTTCGGCAAAACCCCTCCGTGTGCCGATTTACTGATTAGCCACCGGGTAAAAAAAGTGGTTGTCAGCAATATAGACCCTAACCCGCTGGTTGACGGAGGGGGAATAAAGAAGTTGCGGGCAGCCGGCATAGAAGTAATTACAGGCATACTGGAGCCGGAAGGGCGCGAGCTAAACAAACGTTTTTTTACCTGGATAAGGGAAAAGCGGCCCTATGTGGTCCTGAAGTGGGCACAGACTGCCGATGGATTTATAGCAAAGGAAAATTACGATTCGAAGTGGATCAGCAACGCCCATTCGCGCCAGTTGGTGCATAAGTGGCGCAGCGAAGAAGATGCTGTGTTGGTGGGCACCAAAACCGTATTTCATGACAATCCACAACTTAATGTAAGGGAATGGACGGGACGAAACCCGGTGCGCATTGTAATTGACCGGTTTTTGAAGCTCAGCCCGAAGCTTCATGTATTTGATCGTGCCCAGCGCACCATTGTTTACAATGTGCTGAAACACGAAGAGCACCCGGATTTGCTTCTTGTACGGATAGATGAACAGGATTTTCTAAACGGCCTGATTGCTAATCTTCGCAAGCGAAACATTCAGTCGCTACTGGTAGAAGGAGGCGCACAAACCCTCCAGTCGTTTATTGATGCCGGCCTGTGGGATGAAGCCCGCGTGTTTACCGCTCCGCATGTTTTTGGCAAAGGTATCCGCTCACCGCAATTTCATGGAAACCTGATTTCTTCCGAATCCGTACTAACCGATACACTATCCATTTACCAACCCGTTCGCGGAAAAAGTTAACTGTAACCAAAGCAACTGATCATGGCCGAAGAACTGATTATCTCATCATCAACCGATAAAAAGGAAAAGTATCAGGTGCTGCTGCCGCAAATCGAAGCGCTGATTACTGACGAACCTGACCTTATCGCTAACCTTGCCAACGTGGCGGCTGCCTTAAAGCAAGGTATGAACTTTTTTTGGGTAGGATTTTACCTGGTAAAAGATAACCAACTGGTGCTTGGACCATTCCAGGGGCCGATAGCCTGTACGCGCATTGACTATGGTAAAGGAGTGTGCGGCACAGCGTGGAAAGAGAAACGAACCATCATTGTTCCCGATGTAGATGAATTTCCCGGGCACATTGCCTGCAGTTCGGCATCCCGCTCGGAAATTGTGCTGCCGGCTTTTAAAAATGGGGAAGTATTTCTGGTGCTTGATGTGGACAGCGATAAGTTGAGTGATTTTGATGCCGCTGATGAAAATGCCCTGGGCCAGCTACTGCGCCTTATTGAGCAGAAATTATAGGCTGCCGCCACTTCCGTATTTCCTGTATGAAAAGCAGGATAAAAACCTTACTTTCATTTCCTCTTAACCTTTATGTATGGAAACAGTATCGCGTAGGAATTGGCTGAAATCGGCCGTAGCATTGGGTGCAGGATTGCCACTAAGCCTTTCGCTGACCGAAGAACTGATGGCCGCACCCGTTAGCCGTGCTGAACGGTTACACGGTGTTTTTCGTCCCGGCAAGCTGGTCAGGCTCGGCTCCAATGAAAATCCCTATGGACCCTCACCGAAGGCACGCGAGGCCATCAAGGCCTCCATCACAGAGCATAACCGATACTCGTTTGCCGAATCGCAGGAGTTTAAAAAAGTGTTGGCGGAAAAGGAAGGCGTGTCGCCCGATCACATTCTGCTGGGTGCCGGTTCTGGCGAACTGCTGGCGTTAACCGGCATGAGCCTGGGCATTGAAGGCGGTGCGGTGCTTTCGGCTTTTCCTACGTTTCGCACGCTCATGGAATATGCCGTGCGGTTTAATGCGCGCTGGGATAAAGTTGACCTGGATGAAACGCTGACGCACAACCTGGAGGCTATGGCCACAGCGGTAAAGCCCGACACCAACATCATTTTTGTAGTAAATCCCAACAACCCTACCGGCACGGTGGTTGAAGCATCGCGGCTGAAGACCTTTTGTGAGGAGATGTCGCGCAAAGCCATTGTCTATGCCGATGAGGCTTACCTGGAATTTATGGAGCCGAACCAGCAGTATTCCATGGTTGAACTGGTGCGACAAGGACATAACGTAATTGTTTCACGTACTTTTTCTAAGGTTTACGGACTGGCCGGTTTACGGCTGGGCTACATCATTGCCAAGCCGGATATTCTTAAGAAGTACGCTAAATACCAGCCAGGCACCATTATTAACCAGGCCGTACTTGCCGCAGCCAGGGCCAGCCTGGACGATACCGGGTTTATGGCGTTCACCCGCAAGAAAAATGCGGAAGCACGCGATTACTTCTGCAAGTACCTCGACAGCAAAAAATGGTTTTACGGAAAATCGCACGCCAACGTGGTGTTGTTTCCGGCACCGAAAGACGGGAAAACTATCCTGGAGGAAACCGAAAAGCGCGGCTTTCAGATTCGCATCTGGGATTACCAGGACAGGGAGTGGTGCCGCGTCAGCATCGGAACCCTGGACGAAATGAAAGCCTTTACCAGGGCATTTGATGAAGTGATTGGCTGACCTGTGGATTAACTCAACTTCGAGTAGAACCCATCTCAAAAATATCTCCGTTATGACCAACGATAGTAAGACATCTTAGCGGATCGGGCTGAAACACAAAGATTTCTCGGTCGTGCCTCCCTCGAAATAACGGACTTGGTGATTTTGAGATGGCTTCTAGTAAGATTTGGACAACTTAATTGCTATAAGGAAAAATCTGAGAAGCAATTAATTATACTTTGTAACAGGAAATTATATCGTCAAACTCCTTCTTTTTATATCGGGAAAGCGGTACCTGCATATTGTTACGCATAATAATGATGTCCCCTTCACGCGTACTTAATTTTTTTACAAAATGCAGATTAATCAGGTACGATCGGTGCGGTCGGAAAAAGAATCGGTGGTACTGTAAAATACTTTCAAATTCACCAATCGGCTTACTGGCCACTAATTGTCCGTTAGTTAATATGACTAGGGTATAAGTTCCGGAGGCTTCGAAAGCAATAATATCTTTTAAATCGATAAAGTCTATGCCGTGAAGAGAGCTGATAGCAAGTTGGGTAATCAGTGCTTCAGGCTGATAAGACTGTTTTAAAAGAGCGAGCCGCTCGGTAACCTTTTCCTTTTTTTTGGTTTGAAAATATCGATTCAGCGTTTGTTCAAGGTCATCGATATTGACGGGTTTCAGCAGGTAATCAAATGCAGCAATTTTAAATGCTTGAATCGCAAATTCACTGTAAGCAGTTACAAATATGATATCAAAATTTATTTCATTCTGATTAAAAAATTCGGGTAGTTGAAGTCCGGAATAACCTGGCATTTCGATGTCCAGAAAGAGCAAATCCGGGTTTTGTTTGTGGATTTCACGAACCGCTTCCGGTACGTTCCCTGCTTCGCTCACCACCTGTATGGATGGAAATTTATTCTGAAGGATTTCTCGCAGTGCACTTCGCACATACGGTTCATCGTCAATAATAATAACTCGTGATTTATCAATTGGTTGCATGTTCTAAAGGGATTTTAATGGTTACACGGGTGCCGGTGGGCAGCCCATGTGGTGAATGTTTATCTTCTATGATTAAGTTGATTTTCTTTGACCGTGTGGCATTGAGAAGGTCGATCCGTTTCTGATAAGCTTTTATAGCAAACGAGTTGTGTTCTTTTTTCCGTTGCCTGTTAAATTCTGATGAGGCTTGCCGGCCAATGCCATTATCATCGATACAAATGATCAATGTGTCTTTTTTCACAGAAAAATCAATCAATAGCTTCTTCGGACCTTCACGGTGCATCAATCCGTGACGGAGTGCATTTTCAACAAAAGGTTGGGTAAGTAAAGTAGGAATTTGTATTAATTCATTACGGGTTTGCTGATCCTGTGAAATGGTATATTCCAAAGACCCTGCAAAGCGGTCTTTTTCTATTAATAAATACTTTTCAAGTATTTCAATCTCCTCCTGCAGAGGAATCATTTCTCTTGATGAAAAGTCCAGAACATTTCGCAACAGCGATGAAAAAACGTGGATATACTGGTTAGCTTCATCCCGTAATCCATTAAGCACTTTACCCTGAATAAGCGCCATGGTGTTGAATATAAAATGAGGATTCATTTGCGCCCTGATGGAGGTAAGCTGTGCTATTCGTAATTCTTGTGTGAGATTTAATTGTTGTATGCGCAGTTGGTTCACTGCTTTGATTTTTTTTATTCTATAGTAAAAAAGTAATAAACTGCCACAGGTAATCATTATCATTACAGTAATTAAGAACCAGGATTGCTTCCACAGGGGCGCTAAAACCTCGATGGGTAAGTAAAGAGTATTAGCTGAATCTACCCCATTTTCATTTTTTGCCTTTACTTCGAGTGTTAGCTTTCCAAAAGGTAATGCAAGATAATTGGCTATGGGGTTTTTGAGGGTTGTGGCATTCCAATGTTTATCAATCTCTTTAATCCGATAGAGTATCTGCGTTGTGCCTTGTGCCCGGAGATTATTAGAAATATCAAATACTGCAGTAAGTTGCCTGGAGTCTGGCGATAACCTTAAGATGGTTCCATGTTTCATTTTTTTACCGTTACTGCTTAAGGATTTAATGTGTACCCGTGGCTTTTGTACATTTAAAAACTCGGAGATGTTGAATATCTGCAAGCCTTTGGCGTGGCTCACCCACAAGTTGTGTTGGGTAACGATGACATCATATATTTCCTGAGCCAAAAGCCCTTTTGTTTCATTCAGTTGATAGGTGCTCTCAGATTGTAAATTATAAACAGCTATCCCCTTATCAGAACCGATCCATAAAATACTGTCACGACTGCATATGGATGTAATCCGATCAGAGGGTAAGCCATGCCGGGTG
>CAYNIH010000078.1:0-8921 GCA_964397115.1 uncultured Roseivirgaceae bacterium
AATCGAGCCATTACCGGATGGTACCGGAAGATGGGTGTCGGATGAGGAAAAAATTAAGGCAGTTTCGCGGCTGCTTAAGGATTCCGGTACAGGATAATTGGGTTACCCCTTCAAACCTAATTGAAATCAAATCACCCTACAGCTAATTCAAACAGAGTGCCATTAATGGGAAGAAACTTTCAGATTTCTATCCTGTAAGAGAACATGGAAGTAGGGAAGAGGTTACAAATGTAAAAGGTGCGAATTGAGTGCCCTACGGTGATAATTATATTCGTAAGCGAAAGGGGGGTATTCTGCGACTTGGACAAGGGAAAGATGCTTCTTTTGGCCAATATAATGCTTATCCAAGCTGGCTAAGAGCAGCACATCGCCATAAACACAACCGAAGAAACAAAGTCGAAGAAAAAAGTGGAGCCAGTGGGAGTCGAACCCACGACCTCTACAATGCCATTGTAGCGCTCTAGCCAGCTGAGCTATGACCCCGGTTGCGGAAATTCCACAGGGCTGCAAAGATATTTCAATTTGCAGGATTCGCAAACCCTCAGCCGATCGGGGCCTGACAAAAATCATCTTCCTCTGTAACTGAAGTCATATAATGTGTTTGGCCCGTCCTCCTACTTTTAGCCCCGTACTTGTAGATTTACCTGAATCAAATTAAAAACCATCCCAGCCTATGGAGCTCGAAAAATTCAGTTACGACAACAAAATCGTAAAAGCATTTATTATTGCCACCGTTACTTTCGGCCTTGTTGGCATGCTGGTGGGGCTTACTGTTGCCCTGCAGCTTGTATGGCCGGTATTTAACTTCGAAACTCAATACACCACCTTTGGGCGCATCAGGCCACTGCACACCAACGCGGTAATTTTTGCTTTTGTAGGCAATGCCATGTTTGCCGGTGTGTATTATTCCATGCAGCGCCTGTTAAAAACGCGCATGTTCAGCGATACGCTGAGCTGGATCCATTTCTGGGGTTGGCAACTCATTATTCTGGCGGCTGCGATAACCCTTCCCCTGGGCATTACCACTTCAAAAGAGTATGCCGAACTGGAATGGCCCATTGATATTGCCATTACCATAATCTGGGTAGTATTCGGCTGGAACATGATTGGTACCATCCTCAGACGCAGGGAGAAACACATGTATGTGGCCATCTGGTTTTACATTGCCACTTTTGTTACGGTTGCCGTTCTCCACCTGGTTAATTCATTTGAGATGCCGGTAAGCCTGTTCAAAAGTTATTCCTGGTATGCCGGTGTGCAGGATGCCCTGGTGCAATGGTGGTACGGACACAATGCCGTAGCCTTTTTCCTCACTACGCCCTACCTGGGCATGATGTATTACTTTCTGCCCAAGGCGGCAAACAGGCCCGTGTACTCCTACCGTCTTTCCATTATCCACTTCTGGTCGCTCATTTTCATTTATATCTGGGCCGGCCCGCACCACCTGCTTTATTCTACCCTGCCGGATTGGGCCCAGTCGCTGGGCACGGTATTCTCCATTATGCTGATTGCTCCCTCGTGGGGTGGTATGCTGAATGGGCTGATGACATTGCGCGGTGCGTGGGATCGGGTGCGCGAAGATGTGGTACTTAAGTTTATGGTGGTTGCGGTCACGGCCTACGGCATGGCTACGCTGGAAGGCCCGTTGTTGTCGCTAAAAAACGTAAATGCCATTGCCCATTTTACCGATTGGATTGTTGCCCACGTGCACGTTGGTGGGTTAGGGTGGAACGGCTTTCTCATTTTTGGCATGCTCTATTGGCTGGTACCCCGCATGTGGAACACCAAAATCTGGTCACCGAAACTGGCCAACTTCCACTTCTGGATTGGCACGTTAGGGATCATTTTCTATGCACTTCCGATGTACATCTCAGGAGTTACCCAAAGCCTGATGTGGAAGGAGTTTAACCCCGAAGGCTTCCTGGTGTACAAGAACTTCCTAGAAACAACGGTTCAGATACTCCCCATGCACATGCTGCGTGCCTTTGGCGGCTTCCTCTACCTTACTGGCGCGGTGGTGATGACCTATAATCTTGTTAAAACCGCTTATTCCGGAAGTTTTGTTGCCAATGAAGCTACCCAAGCAGCCCCGTTGGTAAAAACCGAAACATCCGGAGGAGGGTGGCATCACTGGCTTGAAAGCAAGCCCGTGTTATTTACTGCATTAGCCCTGGTGTCAATCCTCATTGGCGGCATCATTGAAATGGTGCCCACGTTTTTGATTAAGTCGAATGTTCCGACCATAGCCAGCGTTAAACCATACACCCCGCTTGAACTGCACGGCCGGGATATTTACATCCGCGAGGGTTGCGTAAGTTGCCACTCGCAGTTGGTACGCCCGTTCCGGTCGGAAGTTGAACGGTACGACCCGCTGGGTGGCGAGTATTCCAAATCGGGTGAATATGTTTATGATCACCCTTTCCTGTGGGGCTCCAAACGTACCGGCCCGGACCTTCACCGAGTGGGTGGAAAGTATTCCGACAGCTGGCATTACAACCACATGCTGGCTCCTGATGCCGTAAGCTCAGGATCAATTATGCCAGCCTATCCATGGCTGTTTGAACAAGTTATAAATAAGGGCACAACGGCATCGAAAATAAAAGCGCTTCGGGCTATTGGCGTACCTTATGAAGAAGGGTATGAAAGCAAAGCTAACGATGACCTTGATCTTCAGGCAAGGCGCGTGGCCGAAAACCTGCAACTGGAAGGAATTGAAGTAGAACCCGATGCAGAGATTATTGCCCTCATCGCCTACCTGCAACGGTTAGGAAAAGACATTAAAGCCACAAAGACAGCCGAAAACACGGTACCAACCACTAATCAATAAGCGTATGTATAAAAATGTGCTTCAGCAGATTGATAACGTCCAGATATGGCCGATCATCTCATTCTTTATTTTCTTTTTGTTCTTCCTTTTTTTGATAACGTACGTGCTTACGGCCAATAAGAGTTTTATCCGGTACATGAAAGAATTACCATTGGATGATAAGAATAACCCAGAACCTGTAAACACCAAAACCAGCAACACATGAAAAAGCTCACTTCTTTATTTGCCTTGTTCCTTTTTGGCGGCCCCGTACTGGCACAGGAGGCCACGCCAGCAAGTTTCTGGAGCGACCCGCTGAAGGATCCGTTGTTCCCCTTTTATGTGGTGATCGCATTTGTATTTGTGGTGGCGCTGCTGGTGGTGATTGTGGCCATTTACATGCTGCAGGTGCTTAATGTGTTTATCCGCAAAGCGGAAATGGAAAAAGCTGCCCAGGCCGGCAAAGCGTATGTTCCTGAACCAGGTGTATGGACGAAATTCTGGACTTGGATAAACGGTTACCGGCCAATTGAAAAAGAATCGGAAATTATGCTTGATCACAATTATGACGGTATAAAAGAACTTGACAATCACCTGCCGCCCTGGTGGACGTGGCTCTTTTACGGAACCATTGTATGGGGTGCCATTTACCTGGTGGTGTACCACGTAACCGATTCACTGCCTCTGATGGAAGAAGAATACCAAGCTGAGGTGACATTTGCCCAGGAGCAAAAGGCAAAACTACTGGCGGCTCAGCCAGCCTTGGCAATTGATGAGAATAAGTTGGTTTATGAGCCCGATGAACAGATCATCAAAAACGGAAAGCAAGTGTATGTAGTAAACTGCGCCTCGTGCCATATGCCCGAAGGGCAGGGAAATATCGGTCCTAACCTTACCGATGACTATTGGCTTCATGGCGGAAACGTAACCGATATTTACAAAGTGATTAAAAACGGAGTGCAGGAAAAAGGGATGATTCCTTGGGGCCCGGTGTTGTCACCGCAGCAGATTCGGGATGTTACTTTTTACATCAAGAGTATCAAGGGAAGTAATCCGCCCAATCCTAAGGCGCCTCAAGGCGAACTGTATAAAGAAGAGGAGCCTGCTGCGACAACCAGCGAAGGGACTTCGATGTAAAGCCAGTAAGTAAATTATTTTGCCACTAGTTAAAATTAAGTGAACGTGAGCGGGGGTGATGGAAATTTTTATCAATACGATGAGGAATTTCGTAATACTATTGCCACGGTTGACGAGAAGGGAAAGCGGGTTTGGATTTACCCGAAAAAACCCTCAGGCCGGTTGCATAATTATCGTCTTGCCGTAACTGCAATACTGCTGGCTGTTTTTTTTGCCGGCCCTTTCATTAAAATTGGCGGTCAGCCTATCCTGTTGCTCAACCTATTTGAGCGGAGGTTTGTGATTTTTGGCCAGGTGTTCTGGCCGCAGGATTTCTTTTTGCTGGCGCTGACCTTAATTACCCTGTTTGTTTTTGTCATTTTATTCACCGTGGTGTTCGGCAGGGTATGGTGCGGATGGGCCTGCCCGCAAACCCTGTTTATGGAAATGGTGTTCCGCAAAATTGAATACTGGATTGAAGGAGATGCCAATCAGCAGCGAAAACTCAACCAACAGCCTTGGACAACTCAAAAAATTATCAAGAAGGCAGGCAAGCAACTGATTTTCATTTTGATCTCGGTAATCATTTCGCATACGGCAATGGCATACCTGATTGGCATTGAACGAGTTAAGGAGATTGTGTCACAGCCCCCCACTGAGCACCTTGCCGGATTTATCGGCCTGGTGGCCTTTACCGGTATCTTCTACTTTGTTTTTTCCTGGTTCAGGGAGCAGGCCTGCATAGCCGTTTGTCCCTACGGCCGGTTGCAGGGTGTATTGCTGGATAAAAATTCCATTGTGGTGGCTTACGACTGGCTGCGGGGCGAGCCGCGAGGAAAATTAAAAAAGAATGCGCCCGACCCGGAAAAAGGCGACTGTATTGACTGCAAACTCTGTGTGCATGTATGCCCCACCGGCATTGATATACGCAACGGCACACAACTGGAATGCGTAAATTGTACAGCCTGCATTGATGCCTGCGATGAGGTGATGGTAAAAATCGGCAAGCCGAAAGGGTTGATCCGGTTTGCTTCCTACAACTCAATAAAAGAGGGAGTGAAGAAGTTGTTTACTGCCCGTGTAGCCGGCTACTCGGCAGTGCTTATTGCCTTGGTGGTTCTTCTTAGCTTTATGGTGGCCACCCGTTCGGATATTGAAACCACCATATTGAAAGTTCCCGGAACGCTCTTTCAGCGCACCGATGACGGAAAGATTACGAATTTGTACAATATTGAGTTTGTTAATAAAACCTTTACCGATATTGAACTTACCCTTAAAGCCGAATCACCAACTGGTGTGAGTATCCGGAAGGTGGGTGATCAGGGTATTGTGGTTCCTGCGGGCGATTTATATAAAGGGGTATGGTTTATCGAGATACCGGCCGATAAGGTAACTTCGGCTAAAATGCTCGTACGCATAGGGGTTTATAAGGGCGAAAAGAAAATAGAAACTGTGAAAGCTAAATTTGTGGGGCCCGTGCACTCGCACCGCGACCGGGTAAAAGGAAACCGTTAATGGCTTATGAATTGGGGTAAGTGGATTGTTGTATCGTTTGTATTGTTTGCCGCTTTTATTGGTATAATTGTAGCCATCAGCATGAGGCAGGAGGTTAACCTGGTATCCGCAACGTATTACCAGGATGAACTGAACTACCAGGAAAAACTAAACCGGAAAAACAACACCGAGAAATTATCGCAAAAGCCCGAAGTCACGCTTGTTGATACCACGTACCTAAAGGTGTATTTTCCCGAAGCCAAGATGATTGAACAGGGCGAACTGCAGTTATTCAGGCCATCGTCAGGCCGTTTCGATCAGCGGTTTAAACTAAGTTCTATTGCTGATTCCGTTCAAATGTTCCGGATTAGTAACCTTAAGCCGGGCGCTTACCGGATAAAGTTGTCGTGGACCATGGAAGGAATTGATTACTACCTTGAAAAAGTTGTGGTGATCTGAAATTAAAAGAGACATATGCTAATCACCGCCCTTGTTTTAGGATTTACCGGCAGCCTGCATTGCGTGGGTATGTGTGGACCTTTGGCCATTCAGGTACAGGGGAGGGCTTGGTCAGGCAGGTTATTAAACCGGGTGATGTATAATTCTGGGCGCGTGTTTACCTATGCCCTGCTTGGCTTTGTCGCGGGCATGTTCGGCCAATTAACCAAAATCAGCGGCTGGCAAGGTTGGTTTTCAATCGTACTAGGTATCATGGTGCTTTTATTCTTGCTGTTTAACCAGGTTGAAAAGTGGGTAATTCCTCATACCCTGTCAGTATTAGGTACGCTGAAACAGGGTATTTCAAAACTTATGCACCGGCAAAGCGCAGGTAGTGCGTTGTTAATGGGCATACTAAACGGACTTTTACCTTGCGGGCTGGTGTATGCCGCGGTGGTACTGGCGCTGGTTCAAACCGGCTGGGTGAATAGCGTTGCCGTGATGCTGTTGTTTGGGCTTGGCACCGTACCCGCTATGTTGCTCACTGCCTGGTCGTTTGAAAAACTTTACCGGTTGTTGCCCGTGCCAATAAAAAAAATTCAACTGGTTTTTGTTGGATTAATGGCATTTATTCTGATTTGGCGGGGAGTTTCCATGGAGGGTCTTTTCTCTATTGATCAAACGGTTCTTTGTTACCCTCTGCATTAATTACGGGCAACATTCCATTTAATCACCTGTTCAAGTTTATTAGGGTGAAGGACTTTTATCTTTCCGCTTTCAATTTCAATAATGCCTTCCTCCCTGAAGTCGGAGAGTACCCGAATAACCGATTCGGAAGCAGTACCCACCATTTTAGCCAGGTCATCGCGCGAAACATTCAACGCTTTACCTTCTTTTATCCGGTGAACTTTAAGCAAGGCTTCGGCCGTGCGTTGCCGCACGGAATTATACGCCAAGGCCAGCAGGCGTGACTCTTTTTCGTCAATTTTTTTGCACAACAGTGAAACGAACGAGCGCGACAGTTCAGGGTGGCTGTGCAACAGGGTAAGAAAATCATGGCGCGGAATGGCAATCAATTCGCAGTCGTCCATCGCTACAGCCGATTCGTTATAGCTGGTGTTTTCCAGGATGGGCTCGTATCCGAAAAAATCGCCAGTGGTGTACAGGTTGGTAATAAATTCTTTTCCATCGGCATTGGTCCTGAAAGCTTTCACATTACCTTTTTGCAAAAAGTAAATGAAGTTGGGAAGTTCGCCCTCCATAAAAATGCCGGCTTTCTTTTTAAGCACTTTTATTTTTTTGTCTTTACAAAGATCCTTCAGGTTGAGTATGCGTTGGGCATCTTCGATAAATTCGTTCAGGCCGGAAGCGGTGGCATCATATTGTTTCTTCAGCAAGGCCACTTTATTGAGGCGGGTTTCCACGGCATTCAGCAGATCGGTATCATCAAATGGTTTGGTGAGGTAATCGTCTGCGCCCAGGGTCATGCCTTTCCGGATATCGACCTTCTCGGTTTTTGCAGTTAGAAAAATAAACGGGATGCCCGCTGTTGCGGGATTTTTACTAAGGATGTGGAGTACCCCGTAGCCATCCAGTTCGGGCATCATAATGTCGCAAATGATAAGGTCGGGCTGGTTTTTCAGGGCCAGGTCAACGCCAATTTTTCCGTTCTCGGCTGTAATAACCTCGTAGTTTGCCAGCGCGAGAATCTCACTGGTATTTTCGCGTACTTCGTGGTTATCTTCAATAAGCAAAATTTTTTTCATGGGATAGTCAGGTAAGAGGCAGTATTACAGTAAAGGTACTTCCTTTTCTTTCTTCTGTGGTAAATTTAATTTCTCCGCTTAATAATTCAATGTAACGTTTTACGATGGTTAACCCCAGGCCGGTGCCTTGTACCTGGCCGGCATTGCTGGCTCTGAAGAACCGCTCAAACAGGTGCTTTACATCCTCCTTGGGTATACCGATGCCCTGGTCGATTACGGCAATGTCAAGGTGATTTTCCCAGAAGGTGATGTGGATAAGGATGGGTTTGCCGGCTTCGGAATATTTGCTGGCATTGGTGATAAGATTAAACAGGATATTTCGCAAAACCCGTGGGTCGGTAGTCAACGGCTTTACCTTTCCGGTGAACTGAAGGGTTAATTTTTGCTTCTCTTTAAGTTGAGGCTTCATCTCTTCAAGAACTTCATGAAGGAGCTCGGTAAGGTTAATGGGTACCTTTACGAGATCCATTCTGCCCTCCTCGAGTTTGCCCAGCGAGAGGAAGTCATTGAGGATGGTGGTCAGGTGGCTTACCGATGATTTGATGCGCTGCACGTGCTTATCTATTTTGGTAAGATCGCCCTTTTCTTTGTATTGCATCACCAGCGAGGCAGAACTGAGTATGGTGCTTAATGGGGTGCGGAATTCATGCGAAGCGATGGAAATAAACTTGCTTTTCAGTTCATTCAGTTCGCGTTCGCGCTTCAGTGCGTGCTTTACTTCTTCTTCGGCTTTTTTCCGCTCGGAAATCTGTTCCTGTAAAAACCGGTTGGCTTTTTCCAGCTCTTCAACGGATTTATTGAGGGCATCGGTACGGGCACGCACCTTTCGCTCCAGTTCGGCCGCGTACAACAGCAATTGCTCCTCGCTTCGTTTTATCGCTTCTTCGGCTTTCTTTCGTTCGGTAATGTCAATGACAAATGCGATAACAATAAACTGGTTGTTTATCCGATAATGGCTCAGGCTGACCTCCACGGGAAACTCGGAGCCGTCTTTGCGGGTTCCCACCAGGTCGCGGCCTGCCCCCATCTTACGGGGAGCAGGTGCCTGCCGGAAGGATTCCCGGTGGCGTACATGCTGCTGGCGGGATCGCTGAGGCAACAGCAATTCAACTGATTTCTCCGTTAGTTCGCCAGGGTTATACCCAAACATTTGCTCGGAAGCTTTGTTGGCCAGTAAAATAGTGCCCGCTTCATTCACCATAAGGATGCCTTCGGCTGAGCTGTGAAAAATTTGACTCAACGTTTCGGGAGAAGCAAATGAAAGTTGGGATTTCGGTTCGGTCATCGTGTTGGAAAGATAA
>CAYNIH010000078.1:8931-10747 GCA_964397115.1 uncultured Roseivirgaceae bacterium
TACCTGATATGTGTCACAGGCTCTGAGTTGATAAACCCGGTACCTTCGCTGCAGGTAACTTGCATGGACTCTGTACTCTGCGCACTTGATTTTACGGAAGCCTCATCGTCAGTTTTAAAAACTGCGGTTGATCTGGCCAAACGCCTTAAAACACAACTGATTGTGTTGTATGCGTACCGGATCCTTCCCGGAAACGAAGCCATTTCCGATTACCGGAAGACAATTGTCAGAAAAGCGCAGGAAAATTTTGCCCTGCTGGAAAAGAAGGTGGGGCTAAACGGCTCAGTGCCCTACGAATTCAGGGCTGAGGTTGGTTTCCTTACCGACAGGATTCAGCGGGCAGTACAGGCACACCCGATGTCGGTAGTGGTGCTCGGTAACCAGTTGGCTATGGAGAGCAATGAACAAAAGGGAATGACCCTCGAAGAATTTGTCGGCCAGGTTTCGGTGCCGGTAATGATTGTACCCCTGCAATAGCCGGTAAGCCCTCAAAAATTTTTTGTTAATTAAGCTTAACGGTAAGGTACGATTATGCAAAAGTTTTTATCTTTAAAAACATTAACGGATCAACTCTTATGAAAAAAATCCTTGTTCCTATTGATTTTTCCAAAACGGCTCAAATCGCAGCCGAATTGGCTGCCAGTATTGCAAAAAAAGCAGGAGCCGAATTGATATTACTCCACGTAATCGAAGAAGGCTCCAAAGGCTCGTTTGCTGTTACGGGTGAGATGCAGTTTACCGATATGGAGGAAAAACTCTTCATGCTTAAACTTATTGAACGCTCCAAAAAACAAATGGCCAAGTTCGCGGCCGACTCCATATTTAACGGAGTGAATGTGAAACCCGAACTGCGCATGGGTTCGCCTTTCCACGGCATGCGCACCATCATTGCCGAACACAAGGTTGACCTGGTGGTTATGGGGACTACGGGTGTATCCAACGCAGCCGAAATGATTATCGGGTCAAACACCGAAAAAGTAGTTCGTCATGCCAAATGCCCGGTACTTACTATTCAGAAAAAACCGGCTCGCACGAATTTTAAAAACATTGTGTACGCTACCTCAATGAGTAAAGATGAAGAAGTGTTTTCACGAATTGTTAAACGCGCACAGGCCATGTACGATTCAACCATTCACTTGGTGCGCATCAACACGCCCGGCAACTTTCAACGCGATTCCGTTGTAAAAAAATACATGCAGGATTTTGCCAAAAAGCTGCAACTAAAGAACTATACCATCAACGTGTTTAATGATATTACCGAGGAAGAAGGAATCATTTATTTTGCCGACAGCATAAATGCCGATATGATTGCGATGGCCACGCACGGCCGAACGGGTTTTGCCCATGTGCTGGCCGGCAGCATTGCCGAAGATGTGGTTAACCACAGCAAACGCCCGGTACTTACGTTTGTCGTGAAGCACAGGAAGTAACCGTTGCCATGAATGGATTGAAGGAACCCGGGCAACCGGGTTTTTTTGTACACACCGGTTTTCAATGAGCGCTTTGTTTGTACGTATCTTTACGGTATTACTGATTTTCACATCCGATGGCAAAGAAAAACGACTGGAAAAACAGGGAAGGTGTGGTGTATTCTACTTCTTCGGATTTTGAATTCAATTACAAAAATGCGGAAGAAGCCGCCACCTTGCCTCCGCAACAACAGCAGTTACGTGTACTGCTTGATAAAAGCGGACGGGCCGGTAAAACCGTTACCCTGGTTACAGGCTTTATCGGAAGAGCAGCGGATCTGGAGGTTTTGGGAAAAACCCTCAAGGCCAAATGTGGCGTTGGTGGATCAGTAAAAGACGGTGAAATC
>CAYNIH010000079.1:0-10716 GCA_964397115.1 uncultured Roseivirgaceae bacterium
CCGATATACAAAAATAAGTGATGTTTTTAGCCAGAATCAGCTTATTTTCTTGATGGATCCGCCACTGCTCGCATTGGTGTTGCTGCGAGCAGGTTCTCCTTTGTAGCGAATACTTCCGGCACTGCTGGCTTGGGCGTTTAACTCGCGGGTTACCTGAACCTTAGCCGAACCGGCACTGCTGGCCTGAACGGTAACCGACTCGGCCACAAGGTCATAGGCGTCCACCTCTCCCGAACTGCTCACCTCCACAGAAAGTTGCCCGGCTTTTCCCCGTAACTCCACATCGGCAGCGCTTGACGCAGCCACCGTAAGCGACTCCACATCAACCGAAACATCAACCGAAGCGGCACTGCTCACACTTATTGAAAGGTTTCGGCCCTTAATTATGCCTTCAGCAACCAGGTTGGCAGCCGAACTGGCCGAAATTTTTTCCAACTCCACATAGGTGACGTACACGTTTACGGTACGATTCCGGTAACTGCCCGAGGCCATGTGGATTTTAAGGTATCCACCGATGACTTCGGTAATCACGTTGTCCGGATCGGTGCCGGTAACCTCCAACCGTACCGAAGGCTTATCGCCCTTATTAAGGTAAACATCAATGCCTTCGGCCACTTTTATTCCGGTAAACGAACCCACCTGACGGTTTTCGCTTTTCTGGCCAAGCGCCAAAAATCCCGTAATAAGCAGAATAAAAACTAGTATCTTTTTCATAGACAAAACTTTACCGATAGACTTCATCCCAAACCAAAGGTTGCAGGCATCTGCCCGGTTGCCGCTTTTTTGTTTGTGTGCTAAAACATTGTAATTTTAGCTATATTTCAGCGAATAAAGCAGTTTAAACCCTTTAACATCACTATGACATTCAATAAACAAGCTGAGTTAAATGTTTTGATTAACCTGGCTGCCAGCGACAGCAAAATTGAAGAAAAGGAGTCAAAACTCATTCACATGGTTGGTAAGGCCAGCGGACTTAGCCGCGAAGAGGTTGACCAACTGATAAAAAATCCGAAGCCGATAACCACCCTTAGCGCCATGACCAACGATGAGAAGTTTGAACACCTTTACTACCTCATCCAGATGATGAAAATGGATGGCCAGGTGTTTAAAAGTGAAATTGTTTTTTGCGAGACCATCGCAGAAAAACTGGGTTACAAAAAGTCGGTGGTAATGGAACTTTCGCAGCACATTTACAGCGACCCTTCCATTACAGCCGACAGAGACATGCTTCGTAAGAAAGCTGAGAAGTATATCCGCTCTTAGTTTGGAACAATAGATGGTGAAAGAAATTAAAGAGGGGCAACTGCCCCTTTTTTTATTTCTTGAAAACCACTTTACCGCCCACGATGGTCATAGCCACTTCGGTCTGCAAAAGTTCACCTTCAGGTACAGTCATGATATCGGTTGTAAAAACTGTAAAGTCAGCCAGTTTGCCTTTTTCGATCGACCCTTTAATTTTCTCTTCAAAAGCGCCATAGGCGGCATCCAGCGTGTAGGAGCGCAAGGCCTGCTGGCGGGTCATTTTTTCATCAGGTTCGTACCCTCCTTCCGGCTGCCCTTTTAAGGTTTTGCGGGTAACCGAAGCATAAAAACTCGGTATTGGGTTGAGTGGTTCAACCGGTGCATCGGTACCATTAACAATTACGGCACCTGTTTTCAATAACGACTGCCACATATAGGCTCCTTCTTTTATGCGCTTTTCGCCAAGTCGTTCAATAGCCCAAGGCCTGTCGCTCGACATGTGAATAGCTTGCATAGCCGGGATAACCCCCAGTTGTCTAAACCTTGGAATATCTGCAGGATGGAGGTGCTGGGCATGTTCAATCCGGAAGCGGTGGTCGCGAACTTCGGGGTTTTCCTTAAAAGCCATTTCATAACGATCCAGTATTTCGCGGTTGGCCCTGTCGCCAATGGCATGTGAGCACACCTGAAAACCCGATTTCAAGGCAGCCCTTGCGGTGGCCAGCACCGTATCCATTGAAAGAGTAGCCATGCCATAAAATCCCGGCCGGTCGGAATACGGCTCAAGCAGCCATGCTCCGCGCGAGCCGAGGGCACCATCACAATTCAACTTAATCGATCGGATAGTAAGCCAGTTAGTGGAGTCGACTTCCGCGCCACGCTTCATCCACTCATGCACCAAATCCCTGTCCCACCCGGTGAGCATTACGTAAAGCCTGACGCCCAATTTGCCTTCATCGCGAAAAGAGCGGTATAAGGCTATGTTTTCGCGGCTGGTACCGGCATCGTGAAAACCGGTGATGCCGTTACGCCAGCATGCTTGGATGGCCAGTTCCAGCGCTTGCCGGTCGCGTTCTTCATTATCTTCAGGGATATGCCGTGCTATGAGCGACATTGCCCGTTCATTGAAAATGCCGGTAGGGTTGCCTTGTTCGTCAACAATGATTTCACCGCCCTCAACATTTTCCTTTCCAGTCTTTTCCTTAGATAATAGGTTCACACCGGCAACTTCCATGGCTTTTGCATTGGCCATAGCCGCGTGCCCGCTGGCATGACGCAGAAATACCGGGTTATCGGGTGTAGCCTCGCTTAACTTATGGTGCGTTTGAAATCCTTTAACCATGCGGTCGGGCTTCACCTCCCACTTATCCTGATGCCAGCCCCTGCCGAGAATCCACTGGCCGGGTTGCGCTTTTGCGGCCGCTTGCCTAACCCGCTCTACCAATTCATCATAACTTTTTACATCCATCAAATCAAGATTAAGTTCATTGTAGCCTACCCCCATCAGGTGGCCGTGTCCTTCGATAAAGCCAGGGGTCATCACATTACCTTTAAGGTCAATCATTTGAGTTGTCTCATCCTTATACCGTAGCGCTTCCTTTTCTTCACCGGCATATTCAATTTTATCGCCCCGTACAACCACGGCCTGTACAACAGGTTGCTTATCGTTGACGGTATAAATGGTGCCTCCGTAAACGATCAGATCAGCCGGTTCCGGCCTCTGCCGACAAGAAGATGCCACGAGAGCAAGGCACACTGCTGTCCATATAAGTTTGTTCATATCGTTGTTTTTTAGGTGATAATGCTAAGGATATTTTCATTACCCACCAAGCAGGTTTATCTTTACCGGCACCTGGCAGGTGTTGCCGTATTTACATGCGCGATCGTATCCGGATTTTGATAAGCCTTTTTCTATTTTGGATGATCTTTTTTTCTATTTGCCGGACACTCTTTGTTATGTACAATGCCCCGCTTACCCGGCAACTCACCCTTGGCGAGGTGATGACCAGTTGCCTGTATGGCCTGGTGATGGATGCAAGCATGACGGGCTACTTTGTTGCCCTCAGCGGCCTCATCCTGATCGGAAGCGTTTTCCACCAGTCTAATTTACTGGCGGCTATTTTTTATGGAGTAAACCTCATCCTTATTTTTACCTCCTGCCTGGTTGTGGCCGTTGATCTTGAACTTTACCGCCACTGGGGTTTCCGGATGAACACCGCACCCTTATTCTATATGGGTTCCGAAGCCGCAGGTTCAGTTGAATTTAATGTGATCTTCAAATTATTACTGATAGGTGCCGGATTGGCCGGCCTTGCCTCTTTTGGTTTTTACCGATTAATTGTAAAAAAATTCACCGCGTTGCAGCCTACAGCCAGTTGGAATGCGCTGGTGCTGACTGCAGCCATGGCTATACTGATTATCCCCATCCGCGGAAGTTTCAGCGTTTCCACCATGAATGTGAGCCGCGTGTATTACCACAAAACAAACGCCTATGCCAACCATGCCGGCATTAATGTGGTGTGGAATTTTCTGTACAGCCTGCAAACAGACAATAAACTTATTTACCCCGAAAACTTTTTTGATAAAGCGCTTACTCAAAAATTTTTCAGCGAACTGTATCCTCCAACCGATTCAACGCTGCAGGTAATTTCTGCTTCGCGGCCGAACATCCTGCTCATTATCCTGGAAGGAATCACAGCCGAGGTGGTAGAGCCGCTTGGCGGACGAGCCGGAATCATGCCGAACCTGAACGCCCTGTGTGCCGAGGGAATCCTTTTTGACAGGTTTTATGCCAATGGCGATCGTACCGATAAGGGCCTGGTGAGTTTGCTGGCTGCTTATCCGGCTCAACCGCGCGGCTCCATTATAAAATACCCGCAAAAAACACAAAAACTCAATTTTCTAAGCACCGCACTCGAAAGGTTAGGCTATACCACTTCGTTTGTGTATGGGGGCGATATTGACTTTGCCAACTACCGATCGTTTCTCACCAACGGCCGCTTTGCCCACCTCACCTCTGTTGATGACTTTCCTGATGACCTGGATGAATTTAAATGGGGTGTTCATGATGAACACGTTTACCATCAAACCCTGGATGAACTGGATACCACCCGCAAATTTCCCATTTTCAAAGTAGTCCTCACGTTAAGCAGTCATGAGCCGTTCACCGTGCCCATGCAACCCGTCTTTAAAGGAACGGACGAGGCTTCGCATTATCTGAATGCCTGTTTTTATGCCGACAAGGCGTTGGGCGATTTCATCAGGAACGCAAAAGAAAAGCCCTGGTGGAAAAAAACGCTCGTCATCATCACGGCCGATCACGGGCATCGCCTTCCGGGAATGAAAAAACCAGAAACCCGCGAAAAATTCCACATTCCCATGCTGTGGCTGGGCGGGGTTGTTACCGGCCACAGGGTTATCCATACTTATGCCAACCATACCGACCTAGCCAATACACTGCTTGCCCAACTGAACAAACCCGACAACCAATTTCTTTTCAGTAAAAATATTTTTGCCGGTAATGTGCAGGATTTTGCCTTGTACATTTTTAATGACGGGTACGGATACCTCACCCCCAATCTGTACCTTGTTTATGATAATACCGGCAAACAGATTATTCTGTCAGAGGGTAATGTAACGGAAGAATCCACATACCGCGCTAAGGCGTATATTCAAACTCTTTACTCAGATTACAATTCAAAAAAATGAAAAGACTGTCAATCATCCTGTCGCTGTTTGCCGTCAGTTTCGCGTGCACTGCGCAGGAATTCGGGTTATCGTTTTCGTATTTCATACCCAGAAACGGTTCCTTTTCCACTCCCATCAGTCCGTTTTCATTGCGGGGCGTTGGATTTGACATCAACCGGTTCATCGCTATCGAAACAGGCGCCTCACTTTACCGCATGGCAGGTCTTGGTATGACTGGCCTGCCCTTTAAAACGAACAAACCGCTTATCGGCCCAAACTTTACACTCTTTGTTCCTGCCGAAATAGTATTTATGCTGAAGGGAAACAGCCTGGAATTTGATATAAAAGGCGGAGGTTTTTTCTTTTATGGTCTCGGACAGCAATTGAACTATGGTAATTTGGATCGTGCCCTGCGTGAATTTGAGGGCTGGGAGGTAGCCAACGCACGGGCTTCATTTTCAAACCATCCCGGATTCGGCTATCATGCAGGAGCGGAGTTAACATTTTATCTTAACGGCCAGATTGGCATCTCGCTGGAAACAAACTACCTGATTGGCGAAGCCAGTTTTCCGTTATCAGGAAGCTACAGCGGGGGCACACTTTCGCTCGAAACAAAAACGATTGATTATGCCGGTGCTAAAATCGATTTTACCGGACTGGAATTTTCAATAGGTGTATTTTACAACAGTGGTAACGTCCAACCCTCAAAAAGGAAACGGAAAAGATAATTTAATTGCCGGATAGTGGTACTCCGTTAACAAGGGTTACCAGTTGCACATCCGGGTAACGGGCCTTTAGCTTTTTCCAAACCGATTCGGCTGTTTTTCGATACCTGAAGGTACCCGTCCACACCTGCTGGTTGCCGGAGGCATCGGTTTCTGTTTCAATCCCGTAGCGAAAGTCATCAGGGCTTAATCCCGCTGTCCAGTCTTTTTCTGACGCGGGTACCTTCCATACGACCTGGTAAGTTACTGACGAGTCAGGTGCTGGTGTTTTCAGTTCCGAAAAGTTAACGTTCCGGGCATTGAACAGTCTTCGGGAGTCTTCAATAAATAATTTAAAAGCCTGCCTTGACGGTTCATCGGCAATAAATCCTGTAGTATCCGATTCGAAATCGGCAATGGGCAGCACATAAAACCTCCGGTTGGTCGGAGGAGTGCGGTACACCCAATGAAGAAAGTAACCGGCATCGGCAACTGTTGTTACGGTAAGGCTGTCGGAGAAGTACACTTTACTCAGTTCTACCTTCGCCATAGCTGCCCCATCGCGATAGCGGTCGCGCTGGCCTGAAATAAAATTACCTAACGAATAAACCACCACCTGATTTTTCTCTTTCCTCCACTCCATGGGCTGCAACACGTGAGGATGGGCCCCGATTACCAGGCTGGCGCCCTGAGCAAAACAAAATTCAGCCAGCTGTATTTGTTGTTTTGATGGCTGACTTTGGTATTCGTTACCCCAGTGCATAAATACAATGGTGATATCAGGGTTGAGTTTCTTTGCTGTTTCGAGGTCTTTGCGGATCAGCGCGGTATCAATCAGGTTAACCACATTGGGTTTGGTTACCGGAATTCCGTTGGTTCCATAGGTATAATTAAGCAATGCAAGGGTAATGCCGTTTTTTGAAATGACCAGCGGGTAATCATTCATCCGTTCTACCGTATCGCGAAAGGTGCCGGTGTGCAAAAACTTGAGGCTGTCGAGTACGCGGATGGTGCGCTCCAGGCCTTTTCTTCTCCGATCAAGGCTGTGGTTATTGGCGGTTACCAGCACATCAACACCCGCTTGTTTAAGTGCAACAGCCAGCGCATCGGGTGCACTGAATTCAGGATATCCTTTATAGGGCTTTCCGCCCAGCGTTAATTCCAGGTTTGCGATGGTGAGGTCGGCATCTATAAAATATTTTCTCACAAACCGGAAGCACGGTTCATAATCATATTGTCCGGCAGCGGCATCATAAGCGGCCTGAAGCTGGGAGTCGTGCTGCATGATATCGCCAAGAAACAACAGCGAAAGCCGGGTGGTATCCTGTGCCATGCCTGGTAAAGTAAAAACCCACAAAACAACGAGCAGTTTTTTCATGGCACGAACTGCTCAGCAACAGATAATTTCTTCATCGGCCACAGCAAAAATCCTATCGGCTTTATTCGGATGGATGCGCGCCATTCCGGTAAAGGCGCCAAAAGCCGGTAGGTACGCTTGCCTTTTACTGAAGTAAAAGCAAGGCAGTAAAACCGATTGCCTGCCCCCGCCCGACAGTTGAATACCCGGGTGAAGGTGGCCGGCAACATTGTACCGATTTTCCGGAACGTTATCCATAGGATGATGAGTAAACACAAAGGGACCTTCTTCCAGTTCTTTATTATGCAGGTGGATGCCGCTCCTCCGGTAAAGGTCATCGCTAAGCACATCATGATTACCGGGTACTAGTTCAAAAGAAACAGCACTGAAGTTATTAACCAGTTGCTTAACAACCTCCCACTCTGAATTATAGTAGCTGTGAAACAGGTCGCCCAGAAAAATAACGCGGTGAGGTTTTACCGTGATGATAAGAGTGGCCAACTGTTCAAGGTTTTTTGTGTTGGCTTTTAACGGAACGGGAATTCCCGACTTCCGGAAATGATTTATTTTACCCAGGTGAAGGTCGGCAATAACCATAGCGTTGTGCCGCTTCCATAACAAAGCCTTTTGCCACAATAAATGAATCTCTTCGTTGTGCAGTTCAATTGCCACAAGCACCATTAGCTGAGAAGAAACAAAAAGAACAGCGGAAAAACAATACCGGCCAGCGCCAGTTTCCAGCCTCTTGCCCTGAAACTGTTTTTACCTTTTTCAATAAACATGCCCGTAATAGCTATCACCAGCATGGCGACACCAAACCCATCGGAATAGTAAATCCACCACTTGCTGGTATCTACATGCAGGATGGTCATTTGCCCGAGCAGCGGTGTGATCCGGTAATAAATAATAGTCGTTTTACCGGTTTCCAGGTCAATATCCGCATCGTGGTTTACATAGGATATGCGGAGCACATTTCCATTAACCGAAAACCTGCGAAGGTTGTCGTCAATGTTTTGTTCGCTGGTAAACCGTGAAATAAACGCCTCGTTTACAGAATCCCGGTGCACCGGTAAAACCGTAACCTCGCGGATATCGGCCTTATACCTTCGGGGATGCCAGGTCTGCCGGTGATTGAGGAAAATTCCTGAAAAGGCAAACGCGATGATCAGCCCCAGGTAGAAGTAAGCGGTATCGCGGTGAACATTTCTGAAAGTAAGTCGCATAGGCTGAAAAATTGTCTAAATGTAGACGACTTCCTCCGGTTTTTTGAGCCCGTACAATTGTTTTTTTTAACTTGCCGGGTGTCGATTACACTGGCCATAATTATTATCACCACCGGCATCAGTTTTTACGCCTGGAGCCGGCCGGCCGTACTCACGGGTTTTATGATGAACCCCTATATGGTGATGAGGCGTATGCAGTACTATCGAATGGTAACCTCTGGCTTTGTGCACGGCAGCCACATGCACTTGTTGTTTAACATGTTTTCATTTTATTTTTTCGGCTCTGCGGTAGAGGTACTGTTCGCGTACATTTTTGGCAACCTTGGCGGCATCTATTTCATTCTGTTGTACCTGCTGGCCATCGTGTTTTCGGATGTCCACACGCTTTTCAAACACCAAAATAATCCTGCGTATAATTCATTAGGCGCATCGGGCGGGGTGGCAGCCGTAATTTTTGCCTTTATCCTGTTTTTACCATTGGAAGACATCTGCTTTTACGGTGTATTATGTTTCCCGGGATTTATCCTGGGTATTGCTTATATCATCTATTCCTACGTGCAGGGAAAGCGCTCGGCCGACCGGATTAATCATGATGCCCATTTGTACGGGGCGCTTTTTGGCGTGGTGTATTGCCTTGTGTTGTACCCTCCTTCGCTAGGGATTTTTCTTGATCAGATAAAAACCTGGAGTTTCTGAAAACTCCATTAATGTAGGTGGGCGGCACTGCGTGCCGCCCGTTACTCCTACATCGTCCTAAACCAACTACTCACTAATAACCAGCACAGGTATTTCTGCCTGCCTGGCTAGTTCGTCTGAAACGCTGCCGCCCAGCGTTCGTCTAAGAATGTTTTTGTTTCGCCTGATGGTACAGAGTAAATCAACAGGATTGGATTTAACAAAATCCATCACGCCATGAACGATGTTTTCATGCTGCTGATGTAAAATCCGTGCTTTCATTCCGTACTTGGCTTCCAGCGCCTTTATCCAGTCGGTTTTTCCAATTGTCCGGTTACTGATGCTGCTCTCCACGTTAAGCAACGCCAACTCACGGAAGGAGTCGGGAAGCAATTGAAATAAGGCATCCAGTTCACCATCGGTGGGTTTCATATCCGTAGCCACCACCGCCCGTTCCGGCTCGATGGGAATAAATGAATCGGGTACTACAAGTAATGGCTGCCTGCAATTCCTGGATAAAAAAGTGAGCATATCCGACTTACTGCCGGATGCTTTTCTTGCCAACACAATCACATCAGGTGAGAACCGCTCCACCATCTTCAGCAACACATGGCCAACGTTACCGAAACCGATTTCAGTGGTCGCCACAATGCCGTTAACGGAGAAGATCTCTCTTAATGACTGCATTTTATCAGTAGCATGCCGCTCAAGGCGATCTAAACACCACTGCACAATAACCGGGTTATCGGACTCAACGGCATCCCCTGCCTCCACAACATGTCCTAACCTGACTTCGCCTCCGGTACGGCATGCCAGCATGTGGGCATATTGCAGTGCCCTAAACGATGCATCCGAAAAATCAATAGGTATAAAATAACGCACGGGAGTCATGCCTGAATTCTTTTAATTGTTATAAAGCCTCAGTTCAACCGATTGTTTAGCCTTCTCTGGTTTAACGGGTTTTTCACCTTTTTTTGTGATCACTTCAACCGTAATGTTCTTTGCTTTGGCACTTTCCTTAAACTCTTTAATTAATTCCAATACATCGTAATCAACAGTTATGGAGTTGCTCATATCAATAGTAACTTCCGTTCCCGGAGCAACCTGCCTGAGTTCACGAGCAATGGAACCCTTATTCAGAAAGATCACTTCCTCGGCAAGCGTCATTTTTATCCGGTTACCGCTACCCGATTCTTTGTGAAGAAAATGTGAATTCTTGTAACTGTTGCGGAGGATGATAATGACAGCCACCACTAAACCAATAGCGATACCCTTTAGTAAATCGGTAAACACAACACCTGCAATGGTAGCCATGTAGGGAAGAAACTGGCTCCAGCCCAACCGGTACATTTGTTTAAAGGTGGACGGTTTGGCTAATTTATAACCTACCGAAAACAACACTGCCGCTAAGGCAGCAAGAGGGATTAGGTTCAATAAATCAGGTATAGCCGCCACGCAAATCAACAGCATAAAGCCGTGAAGGATGGTAGCGAGTTTTGTTTTTCCACCCGATTGTATGTTTGCCGAACTGCGAACAATCACCTGGGTAACCGGTAATCCGCCAATCAGGCCGCTAACCAGATTGCCGGTGCCCTGGGCCACCAACTCGCGGTTGGTATTGGTTATACGCTTGTATGGATCCAATTTATCAGTCGCTTCTACCGAAAGAAGGGTTTCCAAACTGGCCACTACAGCAAGCGTAAGTGCTACAATCCATACTTCGGGGTTTAGTATTGCCCCGAAATCAGGGAACGAAAAGTTTTTTAAAAAATCACCAAGCGAAGAGGCCACCGGTACGTTTACCAGGTGTTTCTGATCCAGCGACCAG
>CAYNIH010000080.1:0-3549 GCA_964397115.1 uncultured Roseivirgaceae bacterium
AAGGAGGGCAAGCGTTTTAAAGAATGTACTGCGCATGGGTGCAATAATTAAGATGTCCCGAACGTATTCGTTATCTTTCCATCAAAATAAAAAAGTAACGCTAAATTATGGATTACATTGAAATGAGCCCCTTTTTGATAGCATGGAATAATGCCATGATTCTGGGCTCCATTATTATGGTTGCGGCCGGTATTGTTATTTACCTGCTGCATAACATCCGGGTCTCCAGTATTTCAGAATACCACCTTAAGTACGATTACATCAACGCCAACGAAATAAAGACCTACAAGCTGGTCTTTTACTGTTTTGGTGTTGCCGTAACCCTGGCGATAAACCTTTACGGTATGGAGGAGATGAAGCAGGTAGAGGTTTGGTTTTTCACCCGCCTGTTCATGTCGATTGCCGGTGGAACCCTGGTAGCCTATGTTTCTTACCTGGTGCTTGAGTATTATTACCCCACCAAGTTGAATAAGAAATTAAAGCGGTACCGGCTGGCTCCGCGCATTAACCCAAAAACCGGCAACAAAATGCGCCTGTTAAGCGAAGAGGAAGAGGACGTGCACCTGGATGAGGGCATGATTGCCGAGGAGAATGTTTTCTCGATAGATTACGATGTGTGGATTGACGAAAAAACCGGTGATGTAAAAATTGAAAAGTACCAGGGCAGGTTGCAGGCCTTGAAGTGTAATACCTGCGGGTTCTACACCATGCGGGTTACTAAGGAAGAGGTAGTAAAAATGCCTACCGGCACTGAGCCCGGAGAACTGGTTAAACACTACCAATGCAGTTATTGTAAATCAGTACGGGCTACAGCCTTCAATATTTCTACCAAACAGGCCGAGGATTACAAAAAAGAAAAATTCAGGTTCAAACAAAACAAGGATGTTGACCTGGTTAAAGTTGAAATCCATACCATAGCCGGAAGTAAAAAACACTACGAATTTCAAAACATTGAGGAGGCACAGAGGTTTCTTAATGAATTTGATTCCGGAAAGGCCTAATCCAGGCACATCATTTGTATAACCCTTTATGTAAAAAGCGAGTATGATAATGAAGGTGAAGTTGATTGCATTACTGATTCTGTTACCCGGCCTGCTGTGGGCCGGCTATACCCCTTCCGATTCGGTGCTGGCCCCGCGGCCTGTCTTTGGCAGACAGGCTAAAGTGATTATTCAAATCCTGGAAAGCAGCCATTACCGGAAGCTGAAGTTTACCGATTCGCTCTCCGCTGCCGTTCTCGATTCCTACCTTGCCACACTTGATAACCAACGCTCTTATTTCCTCAAATCAGATATTGAGTCGTTTAGCAAATACCGGTTTCAACTGGACGACCTGACTCGCAATGAAAAGGTGCACCCCGCCTATGAAATCTACGAAGTGTACAAAAAACGTTTTAACGAGCGGATGAATTACGTACTGAATAACCTGATTCAAAAAGAATTTGATTATACCCAAAACGAGTATGTAGAATTGGAACGTGAGAATGCGCCCTGGGCAACCACTGAAAAAGAGTTGAATGACATCTGGACAGCCTCCATTAAAAACCAGGCGCTCAGCCTGAAATTAACCGGTAAAAGCCAGGCCGAAATCGAGGAGACCCTGCGCACGCGTTATCAGCGCTTTATTAAATTGATGCATCAGACCAACAGCGAGGATGTGTTCACTTATTACATGAACACCATCACCGAAGCGTTTGATCCACACACCAACTACTTTTCTCCCAATCGGGCCGACCTTTTTAAACAAAGCATGTCGCAGTCGCTGGAAGGGATAGGGGCCAGGCTTCAAACCGAAAACGATTACACCAAAGTGGTTGAAATACTGGCCGGTGGTCCGGCTGAAAAAACAAAACTGGTTAACATAAACGACCGGATCATTGGCGTGGCGCAGGGTGATGATGGCGAAATGGTGGACGTGATCGGCTGGCGTATTGACGAGGTGGTGAAATTGATAAAAGGACCGAAAGGAACAAAAGTCAGGCTTACCATTCTTCCGGCCGAAACCGGAGTTTCCGGACCGCCCGTGGTGGTTACGCTTATACGGGATAAGATTAAACTCGAAGATTTAACCGCTAAAAAGAAAGTAGTAAACTATGCGCAGGATGGCCGTCAGGTGAAGTTGGGTGTCATCACCCTGCCCAGTTTCTATTTCGATTGGGAGGCCTACCAAAAAGGTGATCCGAATTACAACAGCACCACTAAAGATATCAAGCGCCTGATTGGCGAGTTGCAGAACGAAGGGATTGACGGCCTGGTGATTGATTTGAGAAATAACGGGGGCGGTTCGCTCGAAGAGGCCATTAACCTCACCGGCCTCTTTATTAAAAACGGCCCGGTGGTGCAGGTTAAAGATTCGTACAACCGGACAGAAATAAAAAGTGATGAAGACCCCGCAATTGCCTATGCCGGCCCTCTGGTTGTGTTGATCAACCGGTTCAGCGCATCCGCTTCGGAAATTTTTGCGGGAGCCATTCAGGACTACCACCGCGGGGTGGTGGTGGGAGAATCTTCCTATGGAAAAGGTACGGTTCAATCCATTATTGAACTCGACCGGTACGTAAATTTTCCTAAAGAAGAAGTAGGAGCATTAAAACTTACCTTCCAGAAGTTTTACCGCATTACCGGAAACAGTACCCAGTTTAAAGGCGTTACACCGGACATTAAATTTCCCAGCGCCCTGAATGCCGAGCAGTTTGGCGAGCGGGCAAGCAAGAGCGCCCTGCCGTGGGACGAAATCCGCGGTACGCTTTTCCAAAAAACATCGGTTATCAACTACCGGGTGTTGGCAGCGCTTACCCGGGCGTATGAGGAGCGCCTGAAAAAAGATCCGCTGCTGCAGGATCTGGTGGCACAAACGGAAGAAACCCGCAAGAACCTTACACAAAACCGGCTTTCGCTGAATGAAGAAATAAGGCGCAAAGAACTGGAGGAATCGGAAAAGAGGCGTAATGCCCGTAAGCCGGGTAGCGCTACAATCAATCGGGAAGGACAGGAAAAAGACTCGCTTTTAAACCTGGATGACGAATACCTGCGCGAAGGCCTGCTGGTACTTACCGATTTGATTACCACTAAAATTGGTTAAACAAAAAAGGCGGCAACTGCCGCCCTTTTTGTTAGCCTGGAGTTTCTTTAAATCCTGTCGGGTTTTTAAAGCATGGCAGCATTAATAAATGGTTACGGTTCTTTTACAAATTCCTCAAAGGATTTCATCGCTACCGGTTCCACTCCGTTTTTCTTCGCCAAGTCATTTAGCTTCGACTGGTGCTTGTCTTTTATTTTATTAAAGTCAGCCTTAGCCGTGTTAAAACGGGCTTCCAGTGCTTGCAGGTTATTCAGTTCGGCTGAATTGGGTTTGTAGAAACTTTGGGCCACTTTGCTGTACAGTTCGGCCAGCCGTTCGCGCAGTTGCGGTTCGGCAGCGCCTACATAGTTATCGCCTTTCGTCACCACCAGGGTTTCCTTAAACTTGGTAAGTTCTGCAACAAACGGATTTACTGTTTTGGTTACTGAAGGTTTTTTTGCCTTCAGGCTTTCGGCCAGTTTTATATTC
>CAYNIH010000080.1:3559-10631 GCA_964397115.1 uncultured Roseivirgaceae bacterium
ATTCTCATCAAGTTCATACACCAGGTAGGCCAGTTCTTCCGACATGCGGTACAATTTTCGAGTGGTTTCTTCCTGCAGTTTGCGATCGGCCAGCGGAATATCCGAACGTTTATCGTATTCAATAACCAGATCATTGGTGTACGTTTCCTTACCTTTTTGAATCACCACCTTATAGGTACCTGCAGGCACACGCATGGGGGTAAAGCCGCCAAAGGCAAACGTCTTTGCTGCGGCCATCTTCGGAGGTTTTACAGAATAATTCCATTCCACGATGTTAATGCCTTTTGATTTGCCCGGGTTCAGTTCGGTTATTTTATTCCCGTTAGCATCGTGAATTTCCAGTGTCATCTTGCCAAGGGTATGCCTCCTTCGCTGGTAGTAAACAATGCGTGCAGCGGTGCTGGCATTGGCGCCCACAAACTGGGTTTCGGTGCTAGCGCCCCCAAAACCATTTGATTCATTAACAACTGTTGGCCGTGTTTTAAAGAAGTGGAGGTCCTTATTCAGCGTTTCTTCATTGAGTTGACGCAGCGGGCTGATGTCGTCAATGATGATAACACCTCTGCCGTGGGTGGCAATTACCAAGTCGTTGGTGCGCTTGTGCAATTCAATGTAGTGCACGTTGGCAGCGGGCATGTTGTTGGTAAACTTCATCCAGCTTTTACCGCCATCAAGGGTAATGTATAAGCCAAATTCGGTACCCAGAAAAAGCAGGTTTTCGTTTTCGTAATCTTCCTGTATGTTTCGTGCGAAGCCATCGATTTCGGGTGTAACCAACGATTTCCAGGTGGCTCCGAAATCGGTGGTTTTGTACACATAGGCATTCATATCTCCGGTTTGGTAGCCCGTAAAAACAGCATAGGCAGTACCCTTTCCGAAAACACTCGCTTCAACGTGGTACACCATGGTATTTTTAGGTAAGCCGGGCACGTTGCCGACTACGTTGGTCCAGGTTTTTCCGCCATCGCGGGTGAGTTGTAGGTTGCCGTCATCGGTACCGGCCCATACAATGTTCTCATCCAATGGCGATTCGGCAATGGTAAAGATGGTGCAGTGGTTTTCGGCTCCGGAATTGTCGCGCGAAAGTCCGCCTGAATTCTCCTGGTTTTGTTTTGCCTTGT
The DNA here is from genome assembly GCA_964397115.1 of uncultured Roseivirgaceae bacterium. Classification (GTDB taxonomy): domain Bacteria; phylum Bacteroidota; class Bacteroidia; order Cytophagales; family Cyclobacteriaceae; genus UBA2336. The sequence continues at coordinate 4,681 of CAYNIH010000080.1, forward strand.
CGTTGGTGGTCAGGTCGGGTGAAATTTTAACCCAAGTTTCGCCCATGTCGTCTGAGCGGTGAACAAACTGGCTGCCGATGTACACCCGGTCGGGTTTATTCGGGCTGGTGGTTAGCGAGGCATTCCAGTTAAATCGCAGTTTCGGGTCGCCTTGGGCCGGTAGCGGCTGAATGGTTTTGGCCTGGTCTTTAGCCGGGTCGAACCGCCAAACATTTTCGGCTCCCTGCATTTCGGAATAGATAAGTTTTTTAGTAGGATGGCGGTACACACGGTAGCCATCGCCAACACCTACGCGCACCCAGTCTTTCGCTTCTACGCCACCGGGTGAACTGGACGGGCCAAACCAGCATCCGTTATCCTGCAGACCGCCATACACATTGTACGGTTCTTCGTCATCCACGCTGACGTGGTAAAATTGCGATACGGGAATGTTCTCCACGATTTCGAGGGTGGTGCCACCATCCCATGAGCGGTAAACCCCACCATCGGTGGCCACGTACATCCTGTCGGAGTCATGAATGTCAAATACAATATCGTGAACATCGGAGTGGTTGGGCCCCAGGTTTTTAAATGTTTTTCCGCCATCGCGCGAAATCGATCCCAACAGGCCCGCCTTCACCACCACATCGGGATTGCGCGGGTCAACTTCTATTCGTGAAAAATAAAAAGGCCGCACCAGCAATTCGAAATCGTTGTTCAGTTGCTTCCATGAAGCTCCGCCATCATCGCTTCGGTATAATCCTTTATCCTTATCCTGTTCGGATTCAATTACGGTATAAAGGACGTTTGGATTTGATGGGGCTACGGCAATAGCAAGCCGACCGAGTTTTCCTTTCGGGAACCCGTTGTGGATTTTGGCAAAGGTCTTTCCGCCATCGGTTGACTTATACAGGGCGCTGTTTTCACCACCCGAACTGAACGACCAAGGCGTTCTGCGCACTTCCCAGAAAGCCGCATAAACAATGTTAGGATCTTTCGGGTCAAGCGTCAGGTCGCTGCAGCCGGTGGTTTTGTTTATGAACAGGATTTTATTCCATGTTTTACCCCCGTCAGTTGTTTTGTAGAGGCCGCGTTCATCGCTGTCGCTCCACAGGGGGCCCAGCACGGCCACATAAATTTCATTAGGGTTTTTGGGATTTACCTGGATGCCGGCAATGCGTTCCGATTTTTCAAAGCCTACCTTTTGCCAGGTTGCGCCACCATCGGTGGTTTTGTACAAGCCGTCACCTACTGATACGCTGTTGCGGGTCCATACTTCACCGGTTCCAACCCAAACCACGTTATCGGGGTTGGAGGGGTCAACTTCAACAGCGCCAATGCTTTGACAATAGTCGTCAAAAATCGGGTTGAAGGTAGCCCCGCCATTGCTGCTCTTCCAAACCCCGCCACCGGCAGTGCCTGCATAAATAATCCGTGCATTGGTGGGGTGCAGTTCCAGGTCGGTTATCCGTCCGCTCATAATGGCCGGGCCAATGTGGCGGGCTTTCAGGTCGCCAAACAGTTCTTTTCCTTTCGTGATGGCATCCTGAGCCATTGCCGGATGCAGCAGGGCAACCAACAGTCCGAGTAAATAAACTTGCTTCTTCATGAATGAAATTGTTAATGTAAAACGCTAATTAAAAATGCCTGGCATCCGGAGACATCAGGCATTTCATAGTTATATAATGATGGAAGCCAATTAATTATGATTAATTGCCTTCAGGAAATTTAAACATGGCATCATCTACTTTCGGGTTCAGCTCGTAGGCAGTAATAGTCAGCGGGTTGCTGCCCATACCTTTAACTCCCTGCGACATGGAAAAAGGAAGCATCAGTCCGTTAACCTCCTGGTAATCGCTCCAGGTAATTTGCTGGGTCATTCCCTTGGCTTGACCGGTTTTGATTTCGCTTTCCATCAGAACGGGTACAAAATTTTCAGCATCGAAATAGTAAAACAGGATGTTATCGGTAGGTACCCCATCAACTTTAATGGGCTTTTTGGTGAGCTTAATTTTATAGCACTCCGTACCTTCAACGGTTTCCTTTCCTACCAGCTCGGCCTTGAGTCCGCGTTCCTTGTAACTGAGGAAAGGATCCGGAAAATCTCCGATTTCCTGCTTGAAGTTTTCGGTAGCCTCGGCATCGCTGCGTTCGGCCTTCATGTTCATGAAGTTGGTTGACCATAAGGTGGTCCCGTCATACACGCCTTGTTTGATCACCATACCCTGAAAGGTAATGGAAGTGTACTGGCGCCCGTCTTTCAACTGAACGATTTCCAACGGGATTTCCATACCCTGCTGGTTAGCCTTGGCAGTGATTTTCATCCCATTAAGGGCTTTCCATTTAGCCAAGCCACCCGTGTTTTCAAAATAGTTTTTAATAATGTCATCTACAGTTTGGGCCTGCAGGCCTGCTCCCAGGGCCAGGCATACGGCCAAGGATAATAGTTTCATTTTCATAAGTTGATTTTGGTTTGGTGATTGGTCGGACATGACCGTATTTTATTACAGTTGGTTTTTCAATTTAGCTATTTTTTCTGAACGGTATCTTTCCGGGTAAAAATACGTCTAAAGCGCAATCGGCACCGTTTAATTCCTATTTTAGGGCTGGTTTAAGCCCGTTTGAGGTTAGCCCATGAGTGAAGAATTGTTAAAGGCCATTATTCAGCTTTTTGCTATCGTAGCACGCGAACGCATTACCGAAGACGAGCGCAACAACATCAAGGAGTTTCTGGGCCTGCACCTTAACCGGGATTTGACCAAGTATTACCTGAACCTGTTCGATGAGTTCTGTAAAAATCATAAAATCGAAACGACACAAGATTTAAGCACACTCGATCCGGAAACCATTCAGTTTGTTGACGATTGGTCGCGCATCATGCAAATCAGCAAACAGGTAAACCAGGCGCTTACCATGCAGCAAAAACTGGTGCTGATTGTGAAAATCATCGAGTTAGTTTTTGCCGACTGGTCCATTTCCGAACGTCAGGAAAACCTGATTTTTTATATCGGCCAGGCACTGAAAATTCCGCGCCAGGAAATAGATGAACTCCGGAATTTTGTGGTAGGCCAGGATATTGACGAACTATCGGCACCTAACGTGCTGGTAATTGACGAAGGGTACGATGATAAACCCTATCCCGGTCCGCGGATCATAGAAAAAAATATCAACGGGCTGGTGGCCATCCTGAAACTTGAAGAAACCTATTTTATCAAGTACCTCGGCATTTCGGTGCTGTACCTCAACAGCATTCCGCTGAAAAGCCGCAAGGTGGACATCTTTCCTACCGGCAGCACCCTGCGGGGCGACAAGATTGAACCGATTTATTACAGCGACATTGTGGGGCGCTTCCTGGTGGGCGGCCAGGTGCAGAAGATCACCTTTACGGCCGACCACCTTTTTTATCATTTCAAATCGGGAAGGGCGGGGTTACAAAACATTAACCTTGCCGAGCAGGGGGGTAAACTCATCGGCATCATGGGCGCCAGCGGCTCGGGCAAGTCAACCCTGTTAACAGTGCTCAACGGATCGGAGCCTCCCTCAAGCGGGCGGGTGATGATTAACGGGATTGATATTCACGAACAGCCGGAGAAAGTTCAGGGCATTATCGGCTTCATCCCGCAGGACGACCTGCTGATGGAAGATCTGACCGTATTCGAAAACCTGTATTATGCGGAAAGGCTTTGATTTGGGCAGTACAACAAAGAAGTAATTGCCAGCCGGGTTGAAAAAGTATTAAACCAATTGGGCCTTGCCGAAATACGCAACCTCCGCGTGGGTTCGCCTTTGCAAAAGACCATCAGTGGCGGCCAGCGCAAGCGGCTCAACATCGGGCTTGAATTGCTGCGCGAGCCCACCATCCTGTTTGTTGACGAGCCCACCTCGGGGCTATCCTCGCGCGACTCAGAGAACATCATGGACCTGCTCAAGGAACTTTCACTGCGCGGCAAAATGATTTTCGTGGTGATTCACCAGCCTTCGTCCGACATTTTTAAAATGTTTGATACGCTGATCATCCTCGATGTGGGCGGCTTCCAGATTTACTACGGTAATCCGGTTGAGTCGGTGATCTACTTCCGCGACATCATCAATGCGGCTAACAAAACGCAGGGAGCCTGCCCGGAATGCGGCAACATCAATCCCGAGCAGGTGTTTAATATTATCGAGACCAAAGTGGTTAACGAATACGGCCGCCTTACCAACACCCGGAAAATTTCACCCGGACAATGGTACCAGTACTTTAAGCAGAAAGTAAAAATTGCGCGGGTGGAGCATAGCCGGGAAGCCCTGCCGGTTACCCAGGCCATTGCGAGCAAGCTTAGCCAGTTCAAAATTTTCATGATTCGCGATGTGCTGGCCAAGCTGTCGAACAAGCAATACCTGTACATTAACCTGCTCGAAGCGCCTGTGCTGGCCTTCTTCATCAGCTACATGGTAAAATACTACAACGTGCTGATGGACAAAAACGCCCACTACACCTTTTACGACAACCAGAATGTGCCGGTATTCTTTTTTATGAGCGTGGTGGTGGCCTTGTTTTTTGGGTTAACCGTAAGTGCTGAGGAGATATTCAGGGATCGTAAAATTTTAAAGCGTGAGCAGTTTTTGCACTTGAGCCGCGCCAGCTACCTGTTTTCAAAAGTGGCCATCCTGTTCGCCATTTCTGCTATTCAAACGCTTTTGTTTATGGTGGTGGGCAACCTTGTGCTCGAAATTCCGCTTACTGAAATGCGGTATTGGTTTATTTTATTTACCACCGCCTGCTTTGCCAACATGCTGGGCCTCAACATTTCTGCAGCGTTTAACTCGGCCGTTACCATTTACATCCTTATCCCGGTGCTGATTATCCCCCAGTTGCTGCTCAGCGGGGTGGTCATCCCGTTCGACCGGTTCAATCCGCGGGTGGGCGAGCCGGTGGGCGTACCCCTGATGGGCGACATGATGGCCTCGCGGTGGGCCTTCGAGGCCTACATGGTTACCCAGTTCAGGGACAACCCCTACGAACGCGACCTGTATGAGTGGGATAAAACGATTGCCATATCCGACTTTAAGCGGATGTACCTGATCCCTGAGCTGGAGTCGAAACTTTCGTACTGCCTTAATAACCGCCAGCATTGGCGCAATGCCGCCCACAGCGAATTACGCTATACCCTGGCCTTGCTGCGCGATGAAATTTCAAAAGAATTAAAACTGGTGGGAGAGGACAAATTGCCGGAAATTGTAAAACTCGAAGCCGGCAAGTTTGATTCGGCCGCTTACGACTCCACCCGGCAGTTCCTCGGCAAGCTTAAAAATTATTACACCACAAAACTCAATCAGGCCACCCGTAAACGCGAAGCCTTTATTAATGAGCGGACCAATACACCCGAAAAAGAACTTGAGTTTGAAGCATTCAGAAAACGGTACGCCAATAAAGAGGTTGGCGACTGGGTGAAGAATGTTACCGCCCAGCAACGGATTATTGAGTACGATGGCCGGCTCATTCAGAAGTATTATCCCATTTATATGGAAGAACACCACCCCAAGCATTTTTTCGATTACACCGCCAATTTTTTTCAGCCTACAAAATATTTTTCAGGCCGGGTGTTTGATACCTACTATTTTAACATTGTGGTTATCTGGCTGATGACGGCCTTCCTTTTCATTGCCCTGTACTTCGACTGGTTAAGGAAGTTTATCGTTTTGATAGAAAGCCGCAAATACCGCAGGCGCGACAGGGGGTAGGCCGATTTTTCAGCAAATGAAGAAGGCTATGCCTACCTTTACGTGAGCAACGAAAACCCCAACCTGGTAGATGTGTATTTTGATGACGTAACCATGACCCTCACCAAATCCAATATCATCCAATACAATGAGTACTACCCCTTTGGTTTGCCAACCGCCAACAGTTGGACACGCGAAGGCGCAGTGGATAACCGGTTTTTAAACAACGGAGGTACAGAACTTAACAGCACCACACAGGTATACGATTT
>CAYNIH010000081.1:0-10538 GCA_964397115.1 uncultured Roseivirgaceae bacterium
TAGATCGTCTCGAAAATATCTTCGTTGAGCCTGCGTGCTTCTTCCGAGTCGAACGGCATGCGCAGCATGATGAACACATCGGCTAAGCCCTGTACGCCAATTCCAATGGGGCGGTGACGCAAGTTTGAGTTGCGGGCCTCTTCTACCGGGTAGTAGTTAATGTCAATAACCTTGTTAAGGTTGCGGGTAACTACTTTGGTGATTTCATAAAGTTTCTGATGATCGAATTTCCCCTCCTCGGTTACAAACTTCGGCAGGGCAAGGGAAGCCAGGTTACAAACGGCCACCTCATCTTTTGATGTGTACTCAATAATCTCAGTACAGAGGTTACTGGACTTAATGGTTCCCAGGTTTTTCTGGTTTGATTTCCGGTTAGCCGAATCCTTGTACAGGATGTAGGGTGTGCCGGTTTCAATTTGTGATTCCAGCACTTCGAACCATAAATCCTGCGCTTTTACCTGTTTGCGAAACTTGCCCTCTTTCTCATATTTTTCATACAGGCGTTCAAACTCTTCGCCCCACACTTCGGCAAGGCCGGGCGCTTCGTTGGGGCAGAACAACGACCACATTTCATTGTTCTCCACGCGCTTCATAAACAGGTCGGGTATCCATAGGGCATAGAACAAATCACGCGCGCGCATTTCTTCCTTGCCATGGTTCTTCTTCAGATTTAGGAAGTCGAAAATATCGGCATGCCAGGGCTCCAGGTAAATGGCAAAACTCCCTTTGCGTTTGCCGCCACCCTGGTCAACGTAGCGCGCGGTCATGTCGAAGTTGCGGAGCATGGGCACAATGCCGTTTGATGTTCCGCCCGTTCCTTTAATGTAGCTCCCTTTTGCCCGGATGTTGTGGATGCTAAGCCCGATACCGCCAGCGGACTGCGATATTTTGGCACACTGCTTCAGCGTGTCATAGATGCCGTCAATGCTGTCGCCTTTCATGGTCAGCAGGAAGCAGGACGAAAGCTGGGGTTTTGGCGTGCCGGCATTAAACAGGGTTGGGGTAGCGTGGGTAAACCATTTTTCAGACAGCAGGTTGTAGGTTTCAATGGCCGCGGGGATGTCTTCGCCATGGATGCCTACCGCTACACGCATGAGCATGTGCTGGGGGCGCTCAACCACTTTTCCGTCAATTTTCATCAGGTAGGAGCGCTCCAAGGTTTTGAAGCCAAAGTAGTCGTAGCCGAAGTCACGGTCGTAAATAATTGCTTCGTCCAGTTCGGCCGCATGCTGGTGGATAACCCTCCAGGTTTCTTTCGAAATCAGCGGAGCATTTTCGCCTGTTTTCGGGTCGACATAGGTGTAGAGCCGTTTCATGGTGTTAGAAAACGATTTGCTGGTAACCTTGTGCAGGTTGGAAATGGCCAGGCGGGCGGCAAGGCGGGCGTAATCCGGGTGCTTGGTGGTAAGTGTGGCCGCTGTTTCGGCCGCCAGGATGTCCAGTTCCACGGTGGTTACACCATCGTATAAACCGTTAATCACCTTCATGGCAACTTCTACCGGGCTTACATATTTCATGTCAAGCCCATAACAGAGTTTTTCGATGCGTGCGGTGATTTTGTCGAACTTTACGGACTCGCGGTGTCCGTCTCTTTTAATGACAAGCATGTAGACTAGGGTTGTTTAGTTTAAAAAATGTAAAACGTGAGTTGAAGGTAACTAAAAATCCTCGTTCAATGAAAACTTCGGGGCGGTTTCTTTTTCCGAACTGCCCATCACTCCGGCTTTCTGGTACTCGGCCACTCGTTTTTCGAAGAAATTGGTTTTTCCGCGCAGCGAAATCATATCCATAAAGTCGAAGGGGTTAGTGGCGCCATACACCTTTTTACCGATGAGTTCATTTAACAGGCGGTCGGCCACAAATTCAATGTACTGCCGCATTAATTCGGCATTCATGCCGATAAGGTTTACCGGCAAGGCATCGGTAACGAATTCCTTTTCAATCTCTACGGCATCCTTTATCACGGCAATGACGGTTTCTTCGGGCAGTTTGTTTACCACATGTTTGGTGTAGATGTGACAGGCGAAGTCGCAGTGGAGGCCTTCATCTCTGGAAATCAGTTCATTGGAGAAACTCAAACCGGGCATCAGGCCACGTTTTTTCAGCCAAAAGATGGAGCAGAATGATCCGGAAAAGAAAATTCCCTCTACGGCTGCAAAGGCAATCAGGCGCTCTTGGAAGTTTCCTTTCTCAATCCAGCGCAAAGCCCAGTCGGCCTTTTTCTTCACGCACTCCATGGTTTCGATGGCGTGGAAGAGTTTATCTTTTTCTTTCGGATCTTTAACGTAGGTGTCTATTAGTAAGGAGTAGGTTTCTGAGTGAATGTTTTCGATGGCGATCTGAAATCCATAGAAAAATTTGGCTTCGGTGTATTGCACCTCCGAAACGAAATGCTCGGCAAGGTTTTCGTTAACGATGCCATCGCTGGCGGCAAAGAAGGCCAGTACGTGTTTTATAAAATGACGCTCCCCGTCATTCATATTTTCCCAGTCGGTGAGGTCCTGGCTCAGGTCAATTTCTTCGGCTGTCCAGAAACTGGCCTCGGCCTGTTTATAGAATTTCCAGATGTCGTGGTGGCGGATGGGAAAAAGAACGAACCGATCTTTGTTTTCAATTAAAATGGGCTCCTGTAAAGTGGTACTCATGGGTAAGTGCGTTTAGGGTTGTTATTAAATTAAGGTGACAACAGCCTGTCCGGAGTGGTTACCGGGGGCTTAAGCTGGTATCACCAGGCAAAAAAATGTCTCAATTAATTCAATCCGGCCAAAACATTCCCTTTTGGCTCGGATTTGCTTGAGTGCGTACAAATATTTGAAATGAGGTCAATAATTCAAAGGGCTTGATTTTTTGAAAAATTGCGTTTTTAACGTGTATTTAGCCTGTTTTCACGGTTATAAATGGTTGTGGTTTAATTGTTTGATGGGCTTTGGTTGTGGCCGTATATCACTCAATAAACGCGGATATAAAAAAGAAAATATTTTTTTCAGGGGCCGAAATTCGGCTGATTTTGCGGATGCTTTCGTAATTTCAGGGTTATAGCGCTGAAATTTTCCGACTTTTCTTACCTTTGCAGTCCAATTTTTAAAACCATGTACGCAATAGTTGATGTGGCCGGAAAACAATTTAAGGTAGCAAAAGATCAGTATATCTATGCTCCAAAACTGGAGGGCGAAGCTGGTTCGGCTGTAACATTTAACCAGGTATTGCTGGTTGATGACAATGGCAAAGTTGATGTGGGTGCTCCGCTGGTTAAAGGGGTTTCTGTATCCGGCAAAATTTTGGAGCACGTGAAGGGCGAAAAAGTAACAGTATTTAAAAAGAAACGCAGAAAGGGCTATGCCGTTAAAAACGGTCATCGTCAGGAATTTACTAAGGTTTTGATTGAAAAAATCGGTTAACAAATACACAGATGGCACATAAAAAAGGCGAAGGTAAAGTAAAGAACGGCCGCGAATCGGAAAGCAAACGGCTTGGAATTAAGGTTTTTGGCGGTCAGAAGGTGGTAGCGGGCAATATTATTGTGCGCCAGCGCGGCACCAAGCACCACCCAGGAAAAAACGTGGGCATTGGCAAAGATCACACCCTATTTGCTTTAACGAACGGAGTAGTGGTATTTAAAAAAGGGCGTGAAAACCGGTCGTTTGTATCGGTAGAGCCTGTTGCTGAGGCCTGATGCAGTAATCATTACACAGGGTTTAGAGAGCCCTTGGGTATTTTCCCAGGGGCTTTTTTATTTTATGAGGCGACACGTAAAGCCAGAAAATTTTGCCCGAGGTAAGTTTTTCGAAAAAGAATATTAAAAATCCTGCAAAAAGCCATCACATCTTATTGTATTTTAGTTTAATTTGAAGTTTGTATTAACCTAAACCAATTTCTATGAAGAAGTTTTTACTATTAAGCTTCTCGTTAGTTCTTGTATGCCAACTTTGGGCACAGGAGCGAACGATTACCGGTAAGGTTACCTCCTCAGAAGACGGTTCGGCTTTACCCGGTGTGAACGTGGTTCTTAAAGGAACCAGTACAGGTACTGTTACCGATGCTGAGGGGAATTACCGGTTAACGGGTATTCCGGCATCTGGGGGTACCCTTGTTTTTTCGTTTATCGGCTTGCAAACCCAGGAAGTCTCCATCGGAGAACGCTCTGTAGTGGATGTAAGCATGGTTTCGGATGTTACCCAACTAAGTGAGGTGGTGGTAACCGCACTTGGTGCGCAGACTGAAAAGCGTGCGCTGGGTTATTCCGTTTCGTCTGTTTCGGGGGCGTTGGTGGCTCAAAAAGCTGAGTCAGATATCGGTCGCCTGCTCACAGGTAAGATACCTGGCGTTAACATTACCTCAACCGGGGGTGTGTCGGGTACGGGTACCAACATTGTTATCCGGGGATACACCACCATTTCGGGCAGCAACCAACCCTTGTTTGTAGTGGATGGGGTGCCATTTAACACTAACACCAATGCGCAGGGTAGTTTTGCCGGAGGTGGACTGGGTACTTCTTCCCGTTTTTTGGATCTGGATCCCAACAACATCGAAAGCATTTCGGTACTGAAAGGCTTAGCTGCAGCCGTATTGTATGGTGAGCAGGGCAAAAAGGGCGTTGTACTGGTTACTACCAAAAACGGTTCGAAAAAATCCAAAAATTTCGGAATAGATTTCTCGCAATCGGTTTTCTTTAACAAGATTGCTTCCATACCCACCTATCAGGACAATTACGGTAATGGGTTTGATCAGAATTTTGGATTCTTCTTTAGTAACTGGGGCCCCCGTTTTCCGGGTAGCGGTGGTACCGGTTTGTTTGGTCCTGATTCCGTGCAGCACCCTTATGATCGGTTTGCCGATCCCACGCTGCTTGCTCAGTTTCCTCAATTTGATGGAAAACTGTATGCGTATAAGGCCTATCCAGATCCTACCAATTTCTTTCGTACCGGTATGGTATCTACCTCTTCCATTAACATCGGTGGGTCGCGTGATAATGTAAGTTATAATGCAAACTTCTCTTATACTACCGAAGAAGGATTTACTCCTGGTAATACACTAACGAAGTTAAATGGTGGTGTAGGGATCAATGCCAATGTAACCAGCCGGTTCAACATAAATACCACCATGAACGTTGCCCGCACGGATATGGAGACACCTCCCCTCAGCACGGGTAATGGCAGCGGAGCAAGTGGTTCGGGTATTTCAGTTTTTGCTGATGTGCTATATACCCCCCGTAGTGTGGATTTAATGGGTCTTCCTTTTGAAGCTCCAAATGATCACCGGAGCGTATATTACCGTTCCGTAAATGATATTCAAAACCCGCGCTGGACGGCTAAATATAGCAGGCAAACGGATGTAGTTAACCGGTTCTACGGGCAGTCATCCTTTAGCTACAGTATTACAGACGATTTCAGTTTAATGTATCGTTTAGGCCTAGACACCTACAATGAGTTCCAGGAGTACTGGAGTAATAAAGGCGGTGTGCAGGGTGTCATCTCCCAGCAGGGTGTGTACCGTACCATAAGCGCCACCAACACCATCTGGAACCATGATTTCATCGGTACCTTTACTAAAAAACTTTCTGAAAACCTCAGCCTTGACTTAACGGCTGGAGCTCAAATCCGTCAGGACTTGTATTCACAGGATGGTATGGAGAGCCAGAATCAGGTTGTATTTGGGTTGATTAATCACAACAACTTTATAAACCACGCTGCTCAGACCTTTGAGGGTTTTCAGATACAGTTTGAAGAAGAAAACATTCGTCAGGGTGTTTATGGACAGGCTACCCTGGGGTACAACGATTACTTATATGTAAACCTTGCCGGCCGTAACGATTGGTCCTCCACACTGGAGAAGGACAACCGCTCGTTGTTTTACCCCAGCGCCAGTGTATCGTTTGTACCGACCACAGCATTCGGCCTGGAGTCCGATAACCTGAACTTTCTCAAGGTTCGTGTAGGCTACGGTACCTCTGCTGGGTTCCCCACTCCCTATAGCACACGCAATACGCTGTTCTCCAATGCCCGCGCGTTTGTAGATGTAAACGGAAATGTAATTACAATAAACAGGGCATCCAGTCGGTTGGGTAACCCTAACCTAAAGCCCGAATTGCAGAAGGAATTTGAAGCCGGGGTGGAAGGCCAGTTCTTTAATAAGAGAGTTGGTATTGACCTTACACTATACACCCGCGATACGGAAGACCTGATTACCGATGCACCACTGGATCCGGCTACGGGATTTGGTGTGACCCGGATCAACATTGGTAAACTGAATACCAAAGGGATAGAACTGGCCATTACCGCTGCCCCTATCCGACTCAGCAATGGTTTCCAGTGGGACATCGTGGCTAACTGGTCGCTGTACCGCAGCATCGTAGAGGAATTAGGTGGAGGTTTGGCTCAGGTTCAGATTGATGGATTTACCGACATTGGCAATTATGCTATTGTAGGCAAACCGTTTAATGTTATTCAGGGTTCCAAGGTTGAACGGCTCAATGGCGAGCGCGTGGTGGATGCCAACGGTGACTGGTTATTCAGTGATGATATTGGAATCATCGGCAATCCGAATCCCGACTGGACATCTACTTTGATTAACACATTTTCCTGGAAAGGACTGACCCTCACTGCCCAACTGGAGTACCGGTATGGCGGTGACATTTATTCCACTACTACCCGTACGATGTTGGCACGGGGTATCACCAAGGATACCGACTTTGACCGCGATCAGACGATTATCCTGCCCGGTGTACTTCAGGATGCTACGCCTAATAACATCCAAACCTCGATTGGTACCGCCTTTTTCAACAACATCGGATTTGGACCTAATGAGTTTTCTATTTATGATGGCACAACGGTACGTTTACGTGAAGTGAGCCTGGGATACACGCTGCCCTCGTCCATCTTAAGCAAAACGCCTATCCGTAGTGCAAGCATCAGCTTGCTCGGACAGAATTTATGGTACAAAGCGGTGAATTTCCCTAAGTACATAAATTTCGATACCGATGTGCTCAGTACCGGTGTGGGTAACGGATTAGGTCTTGAATTCCTCACAGGTCCTACCTCAAGACGCTATGGAGTTAGTTTGAGAATTACCTTATAATGGACCTTTAAATTTGAGCATTATGAAACTACTTAAGAAAATAGCATTATCGTTAATCATGGTCGGGGTGCTTTCCTGCGACCTGAATAAACTGGATAACCCCAGTGCATTGACACCCGACCAGGCTGATCCGGACTTCATCCTGAACGGGGTACAGCTTAACTTTGCCGACTTCTTTTGGGAAGCCAGCGATTTTGGCATGCAGATGACCCGACTTATTCACTTTTACGGGCCCACTTATGAGAACGGGTACACCGCCAGCAGTTTTGATAACTTATGGACACTGGGTTATTCACGTATCCTGCTAAATAGCGTGAATAACGTGGCTGAATTTGAAGCTAGGAGTTTGTTCTATCATGCCGGTATGGTGCAGGTCATGCAAGCCTATACCATGATGACCTTGGTGGACTATTTTGGAAGTGTTCCGTTTTCCGAAGCCTTCGATCCGAATAATTTCAATCCCGCACAGGATGATCAGGCCACCATGTATGCCGAGGCCATCGCCTTGCTGGATGATGCCATTGCCAATTTTAACCGTGATTTGGATGGTGATCCGGGAAATAACTCACTGGCCAAGCCAAAGAATGACCTGTATTATGGTGGAAGTGGTGCCCGCTGGGTTACCCTTGCCAAGACGTTGAAGCTCAGGGCCTACCTGCAAACCAGGCTGGTTGATGCTTCGGCTAAAACTAATATTGAGGCCTTGGTTACAGACGGTGACTTGATTGATAATGGCACCACCCATGTGGAGGATTTCAATTTCAAGTACTCCACCACCAATGCCAACCCGGATAGCCGTCACCCGTATTTTACAGGCGATTACCTGAATGGTGCCGGCTATTATATGACCAACTACCTGATGAACGAAATGTACAATGGGAAGAACTTTGTGGACCCCCGTATCCGCTACTACTTCTATCGCCAGGTTTCGGCTACCACAACCGATGTGAATGAATTGTTTTGTATAAATGTGACGCCTCCTGCTCATTATGCCGGCTTTGTGTTCTGTGCCGTGGGTGACGGTTACTGGGGTCGTGATTTTGGCGATTTCAGCGGCATTCCACCGGATAACTTCAAGCGCACCGCTTTTGGTGTTTACCCGGCTGGAGGTAATTTCGATAACAGTTCGTTCCAGGCTGTTAACCAGGATATGGGCTTGAAGGGTGCCGGCATCCTGCCGATAATGAACTCGGCCTTTACGGAGTTCATGAAAGCTGAGGCGGCCTTGGTGTTCAATTCGCCCACCATTGGTAACCCTCGTACACTGTTGGAGCAAGGAATTCGTAAATCCATTGAGAAAGTCAAGGCATTTGGTGCTTCGGTTGCCGGCTCATCGCCATTAATACCCAATACCACGGCTATCAATAACTATGTGAATGATGTACTGGCCCTGTATGATGCTGCGACTACGGATGACGAGCGCCTTCAGATCATCATTAAGGAATACTGGATTGCCCTCTTCTGCAATGGAATAGATGCATTCAATACTTATCGCAGAACGGGTAAACCTGTTGATCTGCAACCTACCCTGCAGCCCAGTGGCGGCAATGCCTACCGTTCGTTCACTTATCCGAGTGTGTACGTAACGCGAAACAGCACGGCCAGCCAGAAGCCGGATAACAAAGTGCAGGTATTCTGGGATACCAATCCTCCCGATTTTATTGACTAATAAATTTATTGAATCATGAAATACTTAAAATACCTTTCTTTAGTGGTACTGCTGCTTACGGCAACAGTTGCCTGTAGAGATGAAAGCAAACTTCCGTACGACTACGAGAAGCAAGAGTATGGGGCTTATGCCACGGTAATTGATGTGCCTTCGGGCTCATTCCTGGCGCAGGATGCACCGGGTTACCCGTTAAACACCGCAGTTTCCCAATTTATCATTACACTCGAAGTGCGTGATGTAAAAAAGGGGGGATTGCTTCAGGAAATGGAGTTTAAAGCCAAATTTATAGATAACAATGCTCCGATTCTTGAGCCCAATGAACAAACGGTGGCAGTAATACCTGCATCGGCCTTTACCAAGGATCCGGAAACCGGTTATCCGCGGGCTACCATAACCATTGAGTCAGCGGAAATTATTGCGGTCCTTGGACTTGATGAAACTGATGTTAATGGAGGTGATGTGTTTGAAATAACACACATTCTTCGGTTAACGGATGGCCGAGAATTTTCCAATGCCAATACCAATGGAGTAATTACGGGAGGAGCGTTTTTCAACGCCCCAATGTTTAGTACGGTTTCTGTTCTTTGCCCGTCTGATTTGGTCGGGAATTACAATGCCGTAACCGATTGGATAGATTACTACGGGGTGCCCGATGTTAATTCTTATGCGGTCAGCCTGACCGCAGCCTCGGGTACCGGTCAGTATAATTTGCCCGATTTAAGCGGGGGCATGGAACCCATTGTATGGGGTAACCCTCCGGTGGCAGCCGTTTTTGAAGACGTATGCGGTAAACTCAACCTTGTATCCGCACCTTACTTTTATGGATACCTGATGAACGGACCGGCCAACACATTTGGTAATAATTCAAACGTAGATCCGGGAACCGGTGTGATTACTATCTTCTGGGAAAACGTTTTTGCTGAGCATGGCAGAACGGTTTTAACACCTGTTTAACAGTAAGGTTTTATTGCAGAAAACCCTGGCACATGGTGGCCAGGGTTTTTTTTTGAAACATAAATGAAGCAACCCCTAGTATACCTTCTCAAAAGTTTTCTGCTTTTAGGCTGCACATCTTTTGGCGGCTACATGGCACTGGTGGCGATGATTCGCGAGAAACTGGTAGTCCGCGATAAGGTTATTAGCGATGAGATAATAACTGAAGGTGTAGCCATAGCATCTGTTCTGCCCGGACCCGTGGCCGTAAACGTGGCGGCCTATGTGGGCTATGTAGTAGCCGGCACACGGGGTGCGGTGCTTGCCGCAAGTGGGGTGTTGATTCCATCTTTTCTGCTGGTAATGGGTTTTGCCTCACTTTATTTTTCGTATGGTGAGCAGTTACATGCCGGGGCCATAATGAATGGAATAATACCGGTTGTCCTTGCTCTACTTTTTACTGTTGCAGTTAACCTGGGTGCTAATCATGTTAAAAATGTATTTGATATCCTGATACTGGTTGGAGCAACAATTACCTTGTTCTTTTTTCCGAAGTATGAAGCCGTGCTGGGGATTTTAGTAGTTGCCGGGTTACTAGGAAACCTGTTTAAAAAGCAAGCCGGAAGCGAGGTTACCATCAGATGGAATCAATTGGGATACCTTATCGTTTCGGTAATCGTGTTTCTTCTTGTTTATGCTGGTGCCCGGTTAATTTTTACTGGGAACATGAATGCCCGTTTGTTTACTGAATTTGCCACGGTAAGCCTTACGCTTTTTGGGGGAGGCTATGTAATGATTCCCATGCTTAAAAGTCTATTGGTGGAACAAACGCAATGGTTTACCCTGGATGAGTTTATGGCGG
>CAYNIH010000082.1:0-10495 GCA_964397115.1 uncultured Roseivirgaceae bacterium
ACACCGGAGTAAATGCGAATGTGGGTATGCGTGGTGCCGGTTTTCAGCCGATTATGATGCGCGCTTTCGTACAGTTTATGCTTGCCGAAGCAAACCTGAGACTTGGTGCAACAACCCCGCAAACTGCTCTTGAACACTTCCAAAACGGCATCAATAATTCCATGACTGATGTGAGGGATTGGGCCGTTAATGGTACTTACGGAACCACGGCAGTGGCTGCTGCGCCAAATGAAGCATCTACTATCAATAGCTTTTATTCGTCCGGAACCTACGCTGCGGATGTTGCTAACTATGTTAACGCAGCAACATTCGCGTTCAATAGTTCGCCTGCCAATGCGTTAAACTACCTGGCCCGCGAATACTGGATTGCCTTGTTTGGCAACGGGGTGGAGGCTTACAACCTTTACCGCAGAACAGGTTTGCCTACGGGTATGCAGCCAGCGCAGAACCCGACACCGGGCGCGTTCCCCAGGTCGTTCTGGTATCCGGCCAATGCTGCTAACCTGAATAACCAAATTGAGCAGAAAGTTGACCTTGAGGGTAAGATTTTCTGGGATACGAATACCACCAACCTTGACTTTTAACCTTTAATAGCTAATGATTATGAACTTTAAAAAATATATTTTAGGTGTGGTGCTGGTGGCCGGCATGGTTACAATAGCCTGCCGTGACGAAAGCCTGTACCCCCTTCCGTATGATGACCGCACAACTGGTCATTACCTGCGGATATATCGAGTTACCTCCAACGTTTTTGAATTCAACGATTTAGCCAATTCAGCTGTTGAATTCGTGTTTGAATCGGTAGATGAAGAGAAAGGTGCCCTGCTTCAGGAAGTGGAGTTTTATGTAACTCACCGTAACGGAGCAACCGGTTTGATTACGGACGAAGTGCTGGTTACAACTATTCCGGCCTCGGCCATGGGATTAGCATTTGTTCCCCAGCCCAGCTATTCGGAATACCTTCGCTCCGCGCCAGTCCGGATATCTGCTACCGATATTCAAGGTGCGCTGGCTACCCTTACAACTGACCCGGACGGGATTCCGGGTGTGGATTGCTCGAATATCTATCCGGATGTTTGTCCCTGTGTAGCTTATCCGGGAAGTTTGGCAGTAGGCGACCAGATTTTATTGCGCTGGAAAGCCCGCCTTACGGATGGCAGAACGTTTACCGTAGCCAATGTACAAACGGTAACTTCGCCCAGTTTGGGTAATCCGGAAGAAGCGAACATGACGCCTAACGTTACAGCCGGTCAGTTTTACAGTGCTCCGTATTTTTATACGATTACGGTGCGCCAGGCTACCAACCCGTACGTGGCCAATGCCTACACCGGTGACTACCGAATGACCCAAATGGCGGTATGGTCACCTAACCATAATCTTGAACTGCACCAGAGCATTCCGGATTACATGGTGAAGCCGTTTATCTTTGGTAGCTCAGCTACAGATTCTACTCAAACGGTAACCTTGTCTACGGTGACCGGAGGATTGCCTACTGAGCGGCAGTTTACCTGTACCTACCGTGGGCAAACCATCACCATGCGCATTAACCTTGAGGGCGGCCCTAACCCAGGTCTCTCTGCTGCGGCTTTGACAACCCTTACCAGCCCCTTCGGTCCTCCAGGCCCGGGCAACGGTATGGGCATGACAGGCGCCACGAATGCCAACCTCGGAACAGTGTTTGTTCCGTTAGTTAATACAGGTGTTGATTGTACCTCCCAGCGCGAGTTCTACCAGGTTACTCCGCTTGCCGGAACCTTCGGTGGTAATAACACGCTGCGCTTCGGGTTGCCTCGTTACACTATTCCTAACCGTGGTTACTACCGCTTTGACCAGGACGGCTTAACCCCTGGCCAGGTGTTTACCATTGCCGTTGACGATGATGCCGATGAATACGGCAGGCGCAACGGCTACTGTACCTGGTACCGCAGGGTTTACCTGAGATTGGAAAAACTCTAGTCGCAGTAGAGTTGCTAAAAAGAGGCTGCCGCAGGCAGCCTCTTTTTTTGTCTCTATATTTGTGCATGCTTTACATTTCGCGCAAAGAACATTTTAACGCTGCCCATAAGCTTTATAACCCGGCATGGTCAAAAGAAAAGAATGCCGAGGTTTTTGGCCCCTGCGCCAACGAAAACTGGCATGGCCATAACTTCGAACTCGTGGTAACGGTAAAAGGATTTCCCGATCCGGAAACAGGCTTTGTGGTAGACTTAAAAAAGTTGAGTAGCCTGATTCGTGAACAGGTAATTAAAAAACTTGACCACAAAAACCTGAACCTGGATGTTGATTTTATGCAGGGCAAACTGGCCAGTTGCGAAAACCTGATCGTGGAAATATGGAAAATCCTTGAAGGAAAACTTCCTGATATTACAAAACATGGCAAACTCCATAGCCTGCGGCTTTACGAAACACCCCGAAACTATGTTGAGTACTTTGGCGAATAGCACTACCTTCCGCTTGTGAATTTATCGGAGCAGTTGAAATTATATTTTGTGGCCGGTGAGCGATCTGGCGATTTACACGGTGGCAACCTGATTGCTTCCCTTAAAAGGCTTTCGCCTAACCTGATATGCATGGGTTTTGGTGGCGACCAGATGGAGAAATCGGGCATGCGACTTACTTCACATTACCGCGAACTGGCTTTTATGGGGTTTGCGGAGGTGGTGGCCAACCTTGGCACCATTTCTAAAAAAATCAAGCAGTGTAAGCAAGAAATAGCAGCATTTAAGCCCGATGCTGTTGTGCTGATTGATTATGCCGGCTTTAATTTGCGCATCGCCAGATTTGCTAAAGAAAGTGGCTATCAGGTTTTTTGGTATATCTCGCCCAAAGTATGGGCGTGGAATCAAAGCCGGGCAAATACGTTAAAGGCATATGTTGATCGAATGTTTGTCATCCTCCCGTTCGAAAGAGAATTTTTTAAAAAATTCAATTGGCCAGTACATTATGTAGGCAACCCGGTACTGGATGCCGTAAAGGCGCATCAAGCTGATGCTGATTTTCTTGCAAAAAACAACCTTACTCCGGAGAAGCCCCTGATTGCCATGTTGCCCGGCAGCAGAAAGCAGGAAGTAAAACAGATTGTTCCGTTAATGGCACAGGTGGCGCAAACTTTTACCAAGGTACAGTTTGCGGTGGCCGCGGTGGATAACCTTAATCCGGAATTTTACCGGCCTTTGCTTGAACTAAAGAACGTTGCTCTTATAGGTGGTCAAACCTATGATTTGCTCAGTCAGGCAAACGGGGCCATTGTAACGTCTGGCACAGCCACACTGGAGGCTGCCCTTTTCAACGTACCGCAGGTGGTTGTTTATAAAACAAGTTTTTTGAGTTATTCGATTGCTAAAAACCTTATCCGGGTGCCATTCATATCGTTGGTTAACCTGATAGCGGGCGAGGAAGTGGTGAAAGAGATGATTCAGCAAAAGGCCACTGCCACCAACGTGTCGGCTGAACTGAATTTGATACTTACCAATAAGCAATACCGGGAAAAGATGGTTAAAGGGTATGCAGAGATCAGAAGTCTGTTGGATACCGGATCAGCCTCTGAAAATACAGCTAATCTTATGCTTTGCTGCCTTCAATCTTCAAATTAGCAAATCGAATGGTTTCAAATCGGTTATGCTACTTTCAATTTGCTGTATTGCGAACGGCTGAACTTATCTTCCGCATAAGCCCGGGTGATGACTAACCGTTCTGTATTTTTTTCTGAAGGCAGGTCGAACATCGCATCGTTGATGATGGCTTCACAGATACTGCGCAAGCCACGGGCGCCTAATTTAAACTCAACCGCTTTTTCAACAATAAAATCAATGGCGCCATCTTTAAATTCAAGTTGAATGCCTTCCATTTCGAACAGTTTTTTGTACTGCTTTACCAGTGCATTCTTTGGCTCGGTAAGGATTTTCTTCAGGGCTTCTTTATCCAGCGGATGCAGAAAAGAAATAACGGGCAACCGTCCGATTAACTCAGGAATGAGACCAAAACTTTTCAAATCCTGGGCCGAAACAAATTGGATGAGGTTGTCTTTGTCAATATCAGCCGGGTGAAGCCCGCTGGAGGAGGTAAACCCGAGTGGCCGGGTATTGAGGCGGTTGGCGATGAAGCGCGAAATACCCTCAAAAGCGCCTCCGCAGATGAATAGTATGTTTTCGGTATTTACCGTAATCATCTTCTGGTCGGGATGTTTACGGCCGCCCTGGGGAGGTACATTAACTGCAGTGCCCTCCAGCAATTTTAGCAGGGCCTGTTGTACGCCTTCACCGCTTACATCGCGGGTAATGGAAGGGTTATCCGATTTGCGGGCTATTTTATCAATCTCATCAATATAGACAATGCCCCGCTCGGCCGCCTCTACATTGTAATCTGCCGCCTGAAGCAGGCGGGTTAAGATGCTCTCCACATCCTCGCCTACATAGCCTGCCTCGGTAAGCACAGTGGCATCAGCAATGCAAAAGGGTACCTGAAGCAGCCTGGCAAGGGTGCGGGCCAGGTAGGTTTTTCCGGTACCGGTTTCGCCCACCATGATGATGTTTGACTTTTCAATGGTGATGTCGTTATCGGCCTTTCGTTGCATCAACCGCTTATAGTGATTGTACACGGCCACCGACATTATTTTTTTGGCTTCATCCTGCCCGATGACGTATTCATCAAGAAATTTCTTGATCTCCCGGGGCTTAATGAGTTTAAAGTTGGGAGCCAGGCCACCATCGGCCTTGCTTTTCTTCTCTTCTTGCAAAATCTGGCTGGCCTGGGTAACGCACTTATCGCAAATATGGGCATGGATACCCGATATCATCAGGTCAACATCCTTTTTATTGCGCCCGCAAAATGAACAGGTTACTTCGGCCATTTTCTTGATGAATTCGTTGATGGGCTATGGCAGGCAGGCCCATGCAAAGGTACCAAATTAATCAACACATTAGCACACCCATGACGCTGCGGGTTATTTCTTGCGCTCCAGCACCTCGTCTATCATGCCGTACTCCTTGGCTTCAGCGGCTCGCATCCAGTAGTCGCGGTCAGAATCTTTTTCAATGGTTTTAAAGTCCTTTCCGGAGTGCTTGGAAAGAATGCGATAGAGATCTTCGCGTATTTCGAGGGTTTGCTTCAGCGAAATTTCCATATCTTTTGATGTGCCCTGCATACCGGACGATGGCTGGTGAATCATAATGCGGCTGTGGGTAAGCCCTGAACGTTTTTTGGGGGCTCCGGCTGCCAGCAATACCGCACTCATTGAAGCGGCCAGGCCAATACAAATGGTGGCCACATCCGGATTGATATATTGCATGGTGTCGTAAATTCCCAATCCGGCATATACCGACCCACCGGGACTGTTGATATACATGATAATGTCTTTTTTCGGGTCGGCCGATTCAAGGAATAACAGTTGGGCAATGATGAGGTTGGCAATCTGGTCGTCAACCCCCATGCCGAGAAAAATTATCCGGTCCGAAATAAGCCGGGTAAACACATCAATGGCCCTGAAGTTTCCCGGACGCTCCTCAATAACATACTGGGTCATGTTCTCAATTTTCTGAGCGTAGCTGTCAACCGTATTGCCGCTCATGCCAAGGTGGCGAACGGCATATTTTCTGAATTCATTCATGGTTTCGTGGTTTTTAATTGCGCAGTAAATTAGAACAAAATGGGTTAATTCCGGTTGCCAGGCCGGTAAAATAAAAATGGTTTCGCCTTGGCAAAACCATTTGAATTAAGCGGCTTGAAAACAATTCAATGCTTGTGTTCTTCCACAATTTTTCGGAATTCATCAAGGCTTACCCGCTTTTCGGAAAGAGTTATTTTTTCCTTAATGAGCGCCAGTATTTTTTCGGAACGCAGTTGGTTGTAGAGTCGCATAAAATGCTGGCCGTTCTCATGCGAGAGGTAGTTGTCGGCAATGGCGTCAATCCTGTCCATTAACTGGCCGGTAACAGCCGGACCTCCAAACTGGGAAATAATTAAATCTTTGGCGCGCGTTCGCACTTCTTCTGAATCAACCTTAATGGCATGGTCTTCGGCTATCCGGTTTTTAATCAGATCCCACTTGATGGAACGGAGGTAGCCTTCAAATTCTTTGTTAATGACTTCATCGGTTAATTCGCCTTTGCTGGTGTGCATAAGCCAGGTTTTAAGAAAGGCCTCCGGCAGGTTAATTTTTGTATGGCGGATGAAGTAATCTTCAATTTCGTGATCGAGAAAATGGTCAGTCTCGCGCTGGTAGTTCTGTTGAATCGTTTCCTTAATTTTGGCAATAAAGTCATCACTTGTCGTTACGCTGTCTTTGCCAAACACCCGGTCAAAGAGGGCAGTATTTAATTCGGCCGGTTCAACGCGGCCAACAGAAAGTACTTTGAAATGGAAACTACCCTTTAACTGTCTGACCTCAGCTTCAGGAAGTTCCAACATGTTCGAAAGCGTGGCGGTATCAAACGTTTTTTCAATATCAAACTCAATTTCATCGTTCGGCTTTTTTGAAAGAAACTGATTTTGCACCTCTTTTGGCAGGTTTTCGGTTGAGATAACGATGATTTGTTTTTTGAATGAACCATCGGTGGAGTGCAATTCACCTGAAAGGCGATCACCGGCTTCACTGATTTCGGGGTGTATTATTTTTCCGAAGCGTTGGCTGATGTCGTCAAGGGTTTCTTTTACTACTTTATCGGATACTTCAATAGGGTAGCAGGTTACCTTTACTTTTGGCGAAAGCTCATAGGTAAAATCATCTACCATTCCCACCTGGTATTCAAATTCCAGCTCGTTGCTGCCTTCCCAGTCCAGGGCATTGGCTTTTTCAACATTGGGAAGCGGCTCGCCAATGATGCGCAAGTTGTTCTCTTTAATATAATTGGAGAGTTTCGTAGAGAGCAGTTGGTTTACTTCCTCTACAAGAATGGATTTGCCAAACATTTGCTTTATTACTCCGGTGGGTACCTTGCCCTGCCTGAAGCCTTTCAGGTTGGCTTTGCGGGCATAGGTGCGCACTTTTTCTTCCACACCCGGTTGATAATCGGTTAGGTCAAGGCGTATTTTAATTAAACCTTCGGTTGTGCTTTTTTTGTCGAGAGTTATTTCCAAGGGATAAAGGGATTTGTTAACTACAAACTAACGTTAAAGGACAAGCCTTTACGGTTTGTGCGGATGGAGGGACTCGAACCCCCACGCCTTTCGGCACCAGATCCTAAGTCTGGCGCGGCTGCCAATTACGCCACATCCGCATGTGTTGAGTGCTTTACCGTAAAAGGACGGCAAATTTATGGATAATTCGGAAATTCGGAACGCTAATATTTTGTTATCTTGGGTTAGGTTACAGACCGAGTCCAGTTTAATGAGTAAATAACTTTTGCGGATGGTTATTGATGTAGAGCAGGAGAAAAAAGAGATTATCAGCCGGTACCGGAAACTGCTGCGCAAGGCGAAACCCATTTTGAAAGAAGGCGATGCCAAACTGATTAAAAAAGCCTTTACCATGGCCCTTGAGGCGCATAAGGAAATGCGCAGAAAATCGGGCGAACCCTATATTTTTCATCCACTGGCCGTTGCCCAGATTTGCGTTGAGGAAATCGGGCTGGGAACCACTTCAATTATTTCGGCATTGCTGCACGATGTAGTTGAAGATACCGATCTGGAACTGGCCGACATTGAAAGGATGTTCGGAAAAAAGGTGGCCCGGATAATTGACGGGCTAACAAAAGTTTCCGGTGTTTTTGAATACGGCACTTCACAGCAGGCAGAAAATTTCCGTAAAATGCTCTTTACCCTCTCAGAAGATGTGCGGGTAATTCTCATTAAACTGGCCGACCGGCTCCACAACATGCGCACACTCGACAGCATGCCGCGAAATAAACAACTTAAAATAGCCTCCGAAACCATTTACCTGTATGCACCGCTGGCTCATCGGCTTGGCCTTAACGTAATTAAAAGCGAACTGGAAGATTTATACCTGCGGTTCACCGACAGGCAAATGTACGATTCCATAGCCCGGAATATTGACGACACCCGCGCGGCACGAAATAAATTTATAAAGCAGTTTACACAACCAATAAAAGAGGAGTTGGATCGGTTGAAAATCAAGTACGAAATTAAAGGCCGCCCAAAATCAATTTATTCAATCTGCAATAAAATGCGTAAGCAAAACATACCATTCGAAGAAGTATATGATCTGTTTGCTATACGCATTATATTGGATGCTCCGCTTGAGCAGGAAAAATCACTCTGCTGGCAGGTATATTCTATAGTTACGGATTTTTATACCCCCAACCCCGATCGGCTGCGCGATTGGATCAGTACGCCCAAAGCCAATGGGTATGAGTCGCTTCACACCACTGTAATGGCCAAGAATGGACAATGGGTAGAAGTACAAATCCGCACCCAGCGCATGGACGAAATTGCGGAGAAAGGATATGCCGCCCACTGGAAGTACAAAGAATCATCCGCGGGCCATGAATCAAATCTGGAAAAGTGGCTTGCCAAAGTGCGCGATACGCTCGAACAGAATGACCACTCCGCACTGGATTTTGTAAACGACTTTCGCGGTAACCTGTTCAGCGATGAAGTTTTTGTTTTTACCCCGCGCGGAGAATTGAAAACATTACCCTATGGCGCCACGGCATTGGATTTTGCTTTTGAAATTCATACTCAGGTAGGGTCAAAATGTATTGGCGCAAAGGTTAATAATAAATTGGTACCCATTAACTATGTACTTAAAAATGGCGACCAGATTGAAATACTCACCTCACAGAAACAAAAGCCTCATGAAGACTGGCTCAGGTTTGTAGTAACCTCAAAAGCCCGTTCTAAAATAAAGGACAGCCTGAAAGAAGATAAAAAGCGTGTTGCCGAGTCAGGAAAGGAGATTATTCAGCGCAAACTGAAACAACTAAAAGCAGAAGCATCCCACATTCTGCTTGAACAAATGCGCGAATTTTTCGGCCTGGCCAGCCACTTCGAGTTGTATTACCGTGTAGGTAAGGGTATGATTACAACGGCCGATATCAAGCGGTTTAAAGAATACAAACCTGCATCGCCCCTCAAAACAAAGCCTAACATCCGGGTGGCTGATGCCAAGGTCATTGAACAGGAGATTACCCGCATTAAAGGACGCTATGAAGACATCCTGCTTATTGGCGAAGATATGGATGTGGTGGATTACAAGCTTGCCAAGTGTTGCACACCCATTCCCGGTGACGATGTGTTTGGCTTTGTTACTGTTAATGAAGGAATAAAAATTCACAGGACAACCTGCCCCAATGCCACCGAATTGCTGGCCAGCCACGGCAGCCGGGTGGTAAAAGCCAAATGGACATCGCAGCACGAAGTTGCCTTCCTAACCGGATTAAAAGTACGCGGAACCGACCGGGTGGGGTTGATTAATGATGTTTCGAAAATCATCTCTGAGGAATTAAAGGTAAACATGAGTTCCATGTCGTTCCATACCGATTCGGGCATATTTGAGGGCGAAATCATGCTCTATGTAAACGACACGCGCCATCTCGAACAATTAATGCATAAGTTGGAGAAAGTAGAAGGAGTGGTCAAAGTAAGCCGGTTCGACTCAAAGGAATAACTGTTTATTCCGTTATTCTCCTTTATCTTTGCAGTCATGGTGGCCAATGTTTCAATATTAGACGAGGTAAAAAAGATTTTCACCGCCTACCTCGAAAGCCGGTCATTACGTAAAACATCTGAGCGCTATGCTATCCTTGAAGAGATTTATACACACAATGGTCATTTTGATGTAGAATCGCTCTACCTGAGCATGAAAGGCAAAGCCTACCGGGTCAGTCGGGCAACGGTTTATAATACCCTGGATTTGCTTGTTGACTGCGACCTGGTAAGCAAACACCAGTTTGGTAAAAACATTGCCCAGTATGAGAAATCCTACGGTTATAAACAGCACGACCACTTGATTTGTACCGACTGCCACAAGGTTATGGAATTTTGTGACCCCCGTATTCACACCATCCAGAAAACCGCTGGCGAAGTGCTGAACTTCAAGGTGGTGCACCACTCTTTGATTCTTTACGGTGCGTGTACGCGAGTAAAATGCGAGAATATGAAACATAAAGATACTTTCAAATGACTTTTCAGACCGAAATTAAACCAGGAAGTCTTATCATCCGGTTGTCTGGCGATTTAATCGGAGAAAACGATGGTACCGCAATGTTGGAGGTGGTTAATGACGCGCTGCATAAACAAACAAGCAAGTGCATAATTGATATATCCGACCTGCGCTACATCAACAGCAGAGGCATCGGTGTGCTCATCACTATTTTAACAAAATTCAGAAATAAAGGCGGAGAAGTCTTTTTGTTGAAACCTTCTGAAAGCGTGAAGAAACTATTGGTTATCACGAAGTTGAATTCTATATTTCAGATAATCCAGTCAGAAAGCGAAGTAGTATAGTCAATCCGGCAGTAAAACAGCAATGGCAAAAGTAGATGTATTGTTAGGCCTTCAATGGGGCGATGAAGGAAAAGGTAAAATTGTTGATGTGCTT
>CAYNIH010000083.1:0-10439 GCA_964397115.1 uncultured Roseivirgaceae bacterium
AGATGATCAGGGCTTCGTGCGAAATGCTGCCGGTAGCAGCCACCCAGCCCAGCAACGGAGGCAGTGCCCCGGGGATAGCCCCCACAAACACAGCAACCGAACCTACACGCTTTAGCGGTGTATAGACAAAGCTGTACAACACCATGGAGAGAACGGATAGAAGTGTTGTAAGCAGGTTAGTATAGGTAAAGAGAATAGCGATGCTCACCACAAAGCATAGTACGGCAAACAGGGCCGCTTCTTTTACACTTACCCTTGCCGTTGGCAGTGGGCGATTCATGGTGCGCGTCATGAGTTTGTCATAGTCGAGCTCCAAGATCATGTTCAGTGCAATGGATGAGCCCGAGAGCAAAAAGCCCCCGAGAAACACCATGCTTAATTTTTCCCAATTAACGGAAGGTGAAGCCAGCATAAAGCCGAATGCACACGAAAAAGCCACCAACAGGGAAAGCCTGAATTTGAGCAACTCCCAGTAGGCCTGTGCCTTGGCAAGTATCCAGGTCAATCCGGTTAAAGCATCCAGCGATCGGGCAATCATCACAACTAAGTTAACACCGGTTTTTTTTGTTTGTTCAGCCACAGCAACAACTGAAATTGTACGCCAAAACTAAGCGTTGCCAGCAGCAAATGCACGGGCTGAAGAAAAGCCGGTACTGAAAACCAGGCCATTCCGGCACCGCTCAATAGGGTCGTCAAAATTAACACGAATACCTTTCCGGTAAAACCTTTCAACCCGCCATATTTCCGGGTTTTGAAGGCAAAAACCAAAGTAACAATCAATACCACCCACGAAAATGACCGGTGAATAATGAAGTCTAACCCAAGTGCTGCAATCCAGCCATCCCGTGTCGCCACTGTACCAGCTACCTGATCAAGCGCCTCCCGCACCTGGGTGCCCAAAATGAGCTGAATGAACAAAACCACCATCGAAGCAATCGCCCATCCTGAAAGATGTGGGTAGTTGGCTGGCTGAGGGGTTTCGCCCGAAATGGACTGAAGGTAAATCAGCAGGCAAACAATGATTAATGCCAGGAGCATGTGCAGCGTAATAGTCCAGGGGGTAAGGTTGGTTGAAACCACCACGGAACCGATCCACCCCTGAAATACTACCAGTAACAAAGTAAGTACCGCCAGCACTGGAATAATTCTTTTCTCCTTCCAGAATTTCAGCGAGGCAACCACAACACCAATTATCAGCAACCCGATGATTACCCCAACAATGCGGTTGATGTATTCAATCCATGTTTTTGCAGGGTTGAAGTCAGCTTCCTGCTTTATGGATTCATCTTCCAGAATAGCATGGGCAGTTTCATCAAAACCAAGCGCAGAAAGGTAGCGGGCAAAACGTTGATTTTTCTGATCCCGGTAATCGGAATAAATCTGTTTATAATCCGGTGGCAATTCAGCTACTGAAGTGGGCGGCACCCACTGCCCGAAACATTTAGGCCAGTCGGGGCAGCCCATGCCTGAACCGGTGCTGCGCACAATTCCGCCTACCAGAATAAGAAAATAAACAGCAACAAGTGTGCTGATTACAAGTTTGCGGAACGAGTGCATGCGCGTGATTAAGTAAAAAACGGTCAGTGATTGAATCAGGCAAGATTCATACTACTGACCGTTTATGAACTGGTTTAATGCTTTCCTTCTACAACAATAGCGGTATGGCCATTGCCTTCCAGTTTGATTAGCTCATTTTCATGAGGAAGATTTGACTCAGGTGTTTCTGAGAAGGGTACCGTTTGAGGAATAAAATCTTCCTTCGAACCAGGCTTGCTGTAATCGTACGGCCAGCGGTACACCGCAGGGATTTCGCCCGGCCAGTTACCATGCTTGGGGAAACGGGGAGTGGTCCACTCCAGCGTGGTTGCATTCCATGGATTGGCAGGCGCCAGCCGACCGCGGAATATGCTGTAAAAGAAGTTGAACAGGAAAATAAACTGGGCCGCAAGAGTCAGAATGGCCGCCACACTAACCAGCGTATTTAGGTCGGTAAAGCCAGTAAAGGTTTCAAAGTTGGTAAACGAATAGTACCTGCGCGGGAAGCCGGCTATGCCAATGTAGTGCATGGGGAAAAACACCAGGTAAACACCAATAAAGGTTACCCAGAAGTGGATGTAGCCGAGCCGCTCGTCCATCATGCGGCCAAACATTTTCGGGAACCAGTGATAGATACCTGCCAGCATACCGAAGAATGAGGCGCTGCCCATTACTAAGTGGAAGTGCGCCACAACAAAATAGGTGTCGTGCAACTGGATGTCAACGGCTGAGTTGCCGAGGAAAATTCCGGTAATTCCGCCCGTTAAGAAAAACGAAACCAGACCAATAGAAAACAGCATGGCCGGAGTAAACCTCAGGTTTCCCTTCCACAGGGTGGTAACATAATTGAAAATTTTTACTGCTGAAGGCACCGCTATTATCAGGGTAAGCAGCATGAAGATGGATCCAAGGAACGGGTTCATGCCGGTAACAAACATGTGGTGTGCCCACACAATGAACGACAGAATAGCAATGAACAGCATCGAACCAATCATAGCCTTGTATCCGAATATCGGCTTGCGGGCGTTGGTAGCGATGATCTCTGAGGTGATGCCTAAAGCAGGCAACAATACAATGTACACTTCAGGGTGCCCAAGGAACCAGAACAGGTGCTGGAACAAAATGGGGCTGCCACCCATATTGGGCAGGGCTTCCCCTCCGATGTAAATATCAGACAGGAAGAAACTGGTGCCGAGGCTGCGGTCGAAAATCAACAGCAAGGCTGCGGCAAACAGCACCGGAAACGAAAGCAACCCTATGATTGCCGTAAAGAAGAAGGCCCAGATGGTTAACGGTAACCGTGTAAACGACATGCCCCGTGTGCGCATGTTGATTACTGTTGTGATGTAATTTATCCCGCCAAGGAGCGTGCTCACAATAAACAACGCCATGGATACCAGCCAGAGCGTCATGCCGAGGCCGGAACCCTGAATAGCCTGGGGCAAGGCACTGAGTGGCGGGTAGATTGTCCAGCCGCCTCCGGCAGGGCCGGTGCTGATGAATAACGAGACAAACATGATGACACTGGAAAGGAAAAAAAACCAGTAGGACAGCATATTCATAAACCCCGATGCCATATCGCGAGCCCCGCACTGCAACGGAATGAGAAAATTGGAAAACGTACCGCTTAGTCCGGCCGTCAGCACAAAAAACACCATAATGGTGCCATGCATGGTTACCAGGGCAAGGTAAAATTCCGGATCCAGTTTTCCTTCCGGAGTGATCCAGCCTCCCAGTACCGGTTTAAGCCAGTCGAGGTTCATGTCCGGAAAGCCGAGTTGAAGGCGGAAGATTACCGATAAGGTTCCACCGAGCAGCGCCCAGAAGATACCGGTGATAAGGAATTGCTTGGCAATTACCTTATGATCCTGACTGAAAATATAATTGGTCCAGAAATTACCTTCATGATGCTCGTGGTCATCGCCATGTGCATCATGATGAACGGCCTCGTGAGTTTGTATGTGTGTAGTTGCCATGGTTAAAAATCAATTAGTT
This sequence comes from uncultured Roseivirgaceae bacterium, assembly GCA_964397115.1. Taxonomy (GTDB): domain Bacteria; phylum Bacteroidota; class Bacteroidia; order Cytophagales; family Cyclobacteriaceae; genus UBA2336. Next base: position 3,532 of record CAYNIH010000083.1, read on the forward strand.
AGAACCTCCTGCAGAAAATACTGCCTTACTTTCAACTGTTCCCTTGTCAATCAGCATACCGGCCTTAATCATGGCCGATTCCCTGAGGTTAGCAGGTACTTTCTCCATATAACCCGGATTTTGTTTCAGCCAGGTTTCCTGCTCCTGTTTCCATTTTTCAAAATCTTCCTGGGTATCCACCACAACAGGCATCCGCATCGAGAAGTGGCCTTTACCACAAATTTCCGTACAGGCCAGTTCATAGTTAAACTGGGGGTTTCCGGTTTCATCCCGCATCTCCTGGGTGGTCTTGGTGGCCACAAACTTAAAGTGAGTAGGCATTCCGGGTACGGCATCCATCTTCACACGGAAGTGCGGAAGAAATACACTGTGCAACACATCCTTTGCCCTTATTTTCAATAAAATCTCTTTGCCTTTAGGCAAATGAAGTTCCAGCGACTTAAAATCATCAAAACTTTTGTTATCCGTTAAGTCAAGACCGAACTCGTTCCCGAAGTTGTCAATAAGTTTATAATTCACGGTGCCGAGCGTATTGTCCTTTCCGGGATAACGAACCGTCCAGGCAAATTGCTGGGCAACGAGTTCCACCACTTCTGCTTCGGCTGATGCAGGACTGGTAATATCATTCCAGGCGCGCAACCCGGTAAAAATCAGCACGGCCAGCACGATAGCCGGTATGATTGTCCAGGTAAGTTCAAGGTAATGGTTGTCGGGATAAAAAGTTGCCTTTCTGCCTTCCTTATACTGATAGGCATATACAAAGACAATCATTATAATAAAAATGATAACAAACGCAGCCACAGTAATGCCCATGGTAATCCAGAAGAGGGTATCGGTAACCACACCATGCTCGGAAGCTACCGGAAGGTTGTAGGAATCAAAATGGGTATAGGAGTACCAGAAGAACGTGCCCAAACCCAGCAGCATAAACACCACGAAAAGTGTGGCATGGATGCCGTTGTTCTCACTTACTTCATCAACTTTCTTTCCTTTGGCTATTCCCACCAGACTATTGATACGGAAAATCAGGTACAGAATGGCGAGCGCCAGAACAACACCAACAACTATTATCAGACTCATCATACAGGGTTCAATTTAAATATGGTGATGGAGACTCTCTTCCAACATGGGATGATTCTTTCCAAATAGCGGCATTTTGGATAAACTGCTGAGCGTTATCCATAAAAACGCAGCGAGGAAAATCAGTGCAAGCCCGATTTCGAGCAACCCCAGCCCCCCCTGTTCTTTCATTACGCCAGGGGTAACCATGTTGTAAAAATCGAACCAATGCCCTACAAGAACGATCGGACAAACCACTTTCAACATCGTCATATGCCGCTTGGCATCCCTCGTCATTAACAACAAAAACGGCAACACAAAGTTTAGGACAAGGTTAGCAAAAAATATCCAGCTATAGGGGCTGGTGGTCATCCGCTCGATGAAGTAAACCGTTTCTTCAGGAATATGCGCATAGTAAATGAGCAGGAACTGCCCGAACCAGATGTAGGTCCAGAATACGGAGAAGGCAAAAATGAATTTACCCAGGTCATGCAGGTGGTTGGCATTTACAATCTTCAGGTATCCCGCATCTTTAAGGTAAACCACAATCAGGGTAATTAATGCCAACCCGGTTACCCACCAACTGGCAAATACATACCAGCCAAACATGGTGCTGAACCAGTGCGTATCGATGCTCATCACCCAGTCCCACGCAGCCACCGAAGAACTAATGGCGAAGAAAACCAGGAACCAGGCCGAAATGCTTCGGTTTTTTGTCCAATACGAGGTTCCCCCGTTGATGTCTTCTTCCATCATATTTTTCTTTATCATGGTAAAGAACCAATACCACATGCCGAAGAAGATTATCATCCGAGCAAGGAAGAAGATGGGCATACCGCCCGCTTCGCCCGGCCAGAAGAAATAGGGAGCTTTACCGGCAATAATCTCATCGAAAGTTGCCGGGTTACCTGAATCATATAAATAGCTGTGCGTCCAGTGGAAAATATCGTGGTGAGTTACAAACCAAAGAGCCAAGGTAAGCACTCCTGCAACTGGAAGCCAATGGCCCATGGCCAGCGGGATGCGCTTCACTCCGGCCGACCAGCCTGCCTGGGCGGCATACTGAATGCATACAAAGAAAAGGCCGATGATGCCGAGCCCTACAAAATACACATTATTCATCCACAAAGAAGTATAGAGGCGTTTTAGCCAAGGTGCTGTTTCATGGTGCTCGCCACTGCCCTCACTTGCGGCATCGGTGCTGATGCTGGCCACCTGTTGTACGGTTGGCAAACCGGAATGCTCTTCACCATGTGCATCATGTCCACCAGACATTGCCGCCCATAATCCTATTGCCAGCAAGAATACGCCAGCAGCAAGCACGATAAGCAACTGTTTTTTCGCAGCCGGTTTAAAGTTGTATTGCTCTTCAGTAATTGATATATGACCCATTTTTTACCTGTTTCAACGTTTACTTCTGTAACTTTTTAACGTAGCGCGCAATTTTCCATCGGTCTTCCGGGCTAATCTGCGATCCGTGCGGCATCATCAGCCCCTTACCCATGGTGATCACATGAAAGATGTGCCCCTCGGTAATGTTCTTATAAGCATCCCCTTTCAGGTTTGCCACACCGGCATACAAGCCGCGTTCAACGCCATCCACCACGGCACCGGTAGCTACTTTGCCATCGGCTTCGCCATTTGCTCCGTGGCAGTGATCACAATAAATCTCATAAAGTGCTTTACCATCCGCCAGAATAGTTTTCTCGTCACCGGTTAACGGACTGGGTACTTTTGAAGCCATCTCCAGGCTATCCTTGGGGATGTGGTACGGCATATAATTCCGGCTAACGGTATGGGGTGCCGGCAGCCGCATGTTCATCCGGTGCGGATTGAGTGTGTTGGAGTTAAAAAACTCCGCGTGGCCATCGTCATAGTCGATGGAAGTAAGCCACCGCCCAGCATCCATATCGGTAATCTGGCTGTAGGGCTCATAGGCAACCGAGTGGTACATGTTGGGGGCATACTCAAGTCCGGGGTTATCGCCTCCGGCCTTACAGCCCAGCAGCACCAGGGCGGTAGCCGCAACCAAAACAGGCAGTAGTTTTATCTTAAGGTTCTTCATATTATTCAAAACTCTTTTCATTCACTTCTGATGCTCCACAGTTCTTCAAAATCTGTTTTAGTTCGTCTTTGCTCTTTGCAGCATTGACGGCCAGATCAATGGCCATGACGTGCTTATCATCGGTACTGCGAATGTCGAACTGGCGGGGCCATTTGTAGGGCTTCATGTCGCTCACAATCATAAAGGTTCCTACCATACCGAGTGCCGAAAGCAGCACGGTTAATTCGAATGTAACCGGGATAAAGGGAGGCAGGGAGGCAAAATTCTTACCCCCGATGATCATCGGCCAATCGTAGCCTAGCATCCAGATTTGCATAACCAACGCCAGGATGGTGCCGGTAAGCCCAAAGAGGAAGGCAGCAATCGGCAAGCGGGTGCGCTTATATCCAAGCGCCTCGTCAATTCCGTGTACCGGAAAGGGCGAGTAAACTTCCTGAATTTTTACTCCGCTGGACCGTACCTTCCGGATAGCATCCAACAGAACGTCTTCGTCATCAAAAACTCCAACTATAAAGTGCTTGTCGGCATCCATGGTTATTTCTTTTCAGAGGTTGACTTCAAAATACTTTTTACTTCGGCCATGTTTATCACAGGGAAAAACTTGGCAAACAGGAAAAACGCGGTAAAGAAAATTCCAAACGTAAAGATGTATTGCCCGACATCATACATGGTAGGATAAAACATCGTCCAGCTTGACGGAATGTAATCGCGATGAATGGACGTTACGATGATCACAAAGCGCTCGAACCACATACCGATATTCACAATAATGGAGAGCACAAAAGTGGCCACAATGCTTGTCCGGATTTTTTTAATCCAGAACAACTGCGGAGAAATTACATTGCAGGTCATCATGGACCAATAGGCCCAAGCATAGGGGCCCTGTACCCGGTTGTAAAAGGCATATCCTTCGTAGGGTACCCGCGAATACCAGGAAATAAACAACTCCGTAATGTAGGCAATGCCCACAATGGAGCCGGTGATGATGATAATAATGTTCATCAACTCGATATGATATACCGTGATGTACTCTTCGAGTTTGAACACTTTACGGGTAACCAGCAGCAGCGTTAACACCATGGCAAAGCCGGAGAAGATGGCCCCTGCAACGAAATAAGGCGGGAAGATGGTGGTGTGCCATCCGGGAATTACCGAGGTGGCAAAGTCAAATGATACGATGGTGTGAACGGAAAGCACCAGCGGGGTTGAAAGACCTGCTAGGATAAGGGCAACGGATTCGTAGCGCATCCAAGTTTTGGCACCGCCCTGCCATCCGAAACTCAGCGCGTTGTAAACCAGCGCCCTGATTTTGTTTCCCTGCACAACGGCCCTGTCGCGGATTACCGCAAAATCAGGGATAAGTCCCATGTACCAAAACACCAACGATACGGTAAAATAGGTTGATATGGCAAACACGTCCCACAACAGAGGCGAGTTGAAATTAACCCACAACGAACCAAAGGTGTTGGGTAGTGGCAACGCCCAGTAAAATCCGAGCCACAGGCGGCCCATGTGGAAGCCAGGGAAGCTGGCTGCGCAAATCACCGCGAAGATGGTCATCGCTTCGGCAGCCCGGTTGATGCTCATCCTCCACCGCTGGCGGAACAGTAACAGAATGGCTGAAATAAGCGTACCCGCGTGACCAATACCTACCCACCATACGAAGTTGGTGATATCCCAGGCCCATCCTACGGTTTTGTTGAGGCCCCACACCCCTATGCCGTGCCAGAGGAGCATCCAACAACAGTATCCGCCCCAGGCGAGCAATGCCAGTGAAATGCCGAAGGCCGTCCACCACAACCGGGAAGGTTTCCCTTCAACCTGGCGGCTGATGTCGTGCGAAACATCCTTCAGGGTTTTGGTTCCCGTAATCAGGGGTTCGCGTATTGCTGAAACTACTTGCATGTGTTCTTAATCGGTTACTCGTTACTTATTATGCTTTAACTTCTTCCTTGTTTCGTACTTTGGTGAGGTACCAGATGTTGGGTTTCACGCCAACTTCTTCCAATACCTGGTAGGCCCGCGGGTTACCGGTTTTCTTATCAATGCCATAGGGCCGGTTCTCATCAGCAGGACTTATCTGCAGCAACTTGCTGATACGGCTTTCCGGATCATTCACATCGCCAAACACAATGGCCCCGGTTGAGCAGGCTGCCTGGCAGGCGGTGATCACCTCACCATCTTTGAGAGGCCGTTTTTCCTTTTTAGCCTGCAGTTTACCCTGCTGAATGCGTTGAACACAGAACGAACATTTTTCCATTACCCCGCGGGAGCGGACGGTTACATCCGGATTGAGCACCATTTTACCGAGGGTAGTGTTCATGGCGGGATTAACCTGCTCGAACTGCCGGTTGTCGTGGTACTTAAACCAATTGAAGCGCCTTACTTTATAAGGACAGTTGTTGGCGCAATAGCGTGTACCGATGCAGCGGTTATAGGTCATTTGGTTTAACCCTTCGGTGCTGTGCGTGGTGGCTGCAACCGGGCATACCGTTTCGCAAGGCGCATTGTTACAATGCTGGCAAAGCATGGGCTGAAAGACCACTTCGGGATTTTCGGCAGCCTTTTCAAGGCCTTTCAGATCTTCCACTGCGGCATTGGTACTGTAATACCTGTCAATGCGCAGCCAGTGCATTTCCCTGCGGTTAATCACTTCCTGGCGACCCACCAGGTGAACGTTATTTTCGACATTACACGCTACAACGCAGGCACCACAACCGATGCAGGTGTTGAGGTCGATGGCCATGCCCCAATGATGGTTTTTATAATCATGCCCTTTCCACATCGAAAGTTTGCCGGGCTCAACCTTATGGTTCGGGTCTTTCCAGGTAGCCACTTTGGGCCGGTACCTTCCTGCACCCGGGTTGGTTTTAAATTCAGATAGTATGGTTTCCTGAATTACCGTTGCGCGCTTCATGTAGGTTTGGTTGGTTTGCGTGGTGGCAAGCCAGTAGCGCTCATCAAGCATCTCCATCTTTACCCCGGATGCCGTGAAGGCAAGCGAACCATTTACCAGCGTGGCAAACGGGTAGGCGTTTATTCCTAAACCATCGGCCACTTTGCCGGCATGGGTGCGACCATATCCTAACGGTATGCCAATGGTACCCGGGGTTTGGCCGGGCTGTACAAGCACCGGAAGTTTTACTGTTTTTCCGTTGGCAGTAATGCTCGCGTATTTAGTTTTTGCTTCCGCAAAGTTGATCTCCTTCGCGTCAGCCGGAGACACGGTAACATAGTGCTCCCACACCGCTTTTGTTATCGGATCGGGAAGTTCCTGCAACAACGGGTTGTTGGCTTGCGAGCCATTGCCAACGGTTCCATTTTCATAGACAAAAAGTTCTATGCCTTCGGCTTTGGCGGAGGCAATGGTGCTGGCTGCTGCTTCTACATTGCCAGAGAAGGTAACTGCCGTGGTTTCAACGGGTAATTCAAGTACACCATCATACAGGCATTTATCCCACCACGCACGCAGGTTACCTCCTTTAAAGAACCAGGTCTTCCAATTTTCCTTCAGGATTTCATAATAATCCACGCTGGTCTCACCTGTCCAAATGAGCAGGCTTTCCTGTGCCGCACGGGTTTTAAATATCGGTGTAATAGCGGGCTGCGCCAGACTGAAATGGTTTTTCTTTGGCTCGGCATCGTTCCAGGCTTCCAGGTAATGATGGTCGGGTGCCAGGAATTCGCATTCCACCCCGGTTTCATCTTCCTTATAGGCTGTTGAAATTTGCAGTCCTACTTTTTTCAACGCAGCCGCGAGTTTCTCTCCCATCGGATGGTCATA
>CAYNIH010000084.1:0-7216 GCA_964397115.1 uncultured Roseivirgaceae bacterium
AAACGGGCGCATATACTGGAGGGCTACCTCATTGCACTGGATAACCTGGATGAGGTTATTCAGCTTATCCGTTCATCCAAAGATCCGGATACCGCCAAAGCCGAACTTATCCAGCGTTTTTCCTTATCGGATATTCAGGCCAAAGCTATACTTGAAATGCGGTTGCAACGGCTTACCGGTCTGGAACGAGATAAGATTCAGCAGGAATATAAAGAGGTAAAAGAGCTGATCGCCCGCCTGAATGAAATTCTTGCCAACCAGGCCTTGCGCATGCAAATCATTAAAGACGAATTAAACGAATTAAAAGAGCGATACGGTGATAAGCGCAGAACCGAGGTAATCCATACCGAAGAGGACGACATTACCCCGGAGGACATGATCCCTAACGAAGAGATGGTGATTACCCTTTCCAACCAGGGGTACATTAAGCGCACCTCCCTCTCAGAATACCGGACACAGGGCAGGGGTGGAGTAGGATCAAGGGGAGTGGCCACCAAAGAGGATGATTTTACCAAAAACCTGTTCATAGCCCAGGCCCATAATTACCTGCTTATTTTTACCGAGCAGGGAAAGGTTTATTGGAAAAAGGCCTATGAAATTCCCGAAGGCTTGAAAACCTCTAAAGGCAGGGCCGTCCAAAACCTGATTAACATTGATCCCGGAGATAATGTTGCTGCAATCATTAATGTGCGCTCACTCGAGGAAAAGGACTACCTCGAAAACAATTTTGTCATTTTGTGCACGGAAAAGGGCACCATTAAGAAAACTTCCCTCGAGGCTTATTCCAGGCCTCGCCAGGGCGGAATAAATGCCATTACCATCCATGAAGGGGATAAGCTCCTAAATGCCTCATTAACAAATGGTAATAATCATATCGTTATAGCTAAATCACAGGGTAAAGCCGTTCATTTTCACGAGCGTGACGTTCGGCCGATGGGCCGAACGGCAGCCGGTGTAAAGGGTGTAACCCTCGACTCGGCCAACGACCGGGTAATCGGTATGGTTTGCATTACGCGGGAAGATGTAAATTTGCTGGTCGTTTCAGAAAAAGGATACGGCAAGCGCTCGGCCATTGACGATTACCGGGTAACCAAGCGGGGAGGAAAGGGTGTAAAAACCCTTAACATAACCAGCAAAACTGGCAAGCTTGTTGCCATCAAAGAAGTGGTTGACGATGATGAACTGATGATTATTAACCGGTCGGGGATTACTATCCGGATAAAGGTTAGCGAGTTACGGGTAATGGGACGGGCAACTCAGGGTGTTCGCCTGATTAAACTCAGTGACGATGACCGGATTTCATCGGTGGAGAAAATCCAGCGAATGGATGACATAACTGAATAACTTAACCCAGAAAATAATCTATAATGAAAAAAACAATTGCACTTCTCGTGATAACGCTGCCCATCGTGGCGTTTGCTCAAAAGCCCCTGAAGCCAAATCTTAACAAGGCACTTAGCTTATGGCAATCGGGTAAACTGGATGAGGCCAAAGCCATGATTGACGTCTGCGAAACCGACCCTAAACTTTCATTGGATGCAAAAACCTGGTTTTACAGCGGATTGATTTATAGTTCGCTTGATACTACAACGAATGAAAAATACAAATCCTTGGCAACCAATGCATTTGAAAAAGCGTTGAGTTCGTTTGCAAAATCAGATGAACTCAAGGGTTCAAAGAGCGAATTGTTTTACAACGACAGCAAAAGCTTTATACCGGTACCCAAATCAATGGTGATTGACCAGTTAGGTGGCCATTACCTGAACCTTGGCGCAGCCGCTTACCAGGAAGATGACTTCAAAACCGCGCTTTTAAACTTTGAGAAGTGCCAAAAGGTAAAGCCCGATGATACCACTTCATACTTCTATGCGGGCATTGTGGCCAATGCCGATGAGCAATACGATAAAGCGGCCAATTTTATGAAAACCTACCAGAAGAACGGGGGTACAGCCGTTGAAGCGTACTATGTAAGGATAAATGCGGCTTCTCTTACCGATAAGGCGAAAGCCATTGAAATTGCCCAGGAGGCAAAAGCAAAGTACCCAACAAATGTAGAACTACCGAAAATGGAAATTCAATACCTTATTGAACTGGATAGGGTTGAAGAAGCCAAAACCGGACTTGAAGCAGCAATCAAAACCGAGCCAAATAACGTTGTTCTTCATTATTTCCTTGCTTTTACCAACTTCAAAATGGGCAACTACGAAGCGGCCAAAGCAAGTTGTGAGAATGCACTGAAAATTGACCCGAATTTCTTCGATGCGCAGCTGCTGCTGGCCAAGGCTTTTTATGTGGACGCTGAAATGATCAAAAAGCAGATGGCTAACCTGGGTATTACCGATGCCGATAAGAAAAAGAAATTCGAACTCGATAAAGTGTATGTTGAAAAACTGAAAATTGCCTTACCCCATTGGGAAAAGGCTGAAAAGCTAAACCCTTCTGATACGGATGTGCTGGATGCGCTTTACATCATCTATGGCGACCTGGATAACCAGGCGGGTGTCAAACGTATCGAAATGCGTTACAAGGAACTTGGCCTCGATAAGTAATCCGGTATTACCGTTCTTCAAAAAGCCGGAGTGAAGTTTTTCATTCCGGCTTTTTCTTTGGAATTTGGGTCAGGCATCTTGTTATGAGTCTGATTAAAATGTTTTACTTGACTTTAGCAGGTTCTATCCTTACCGGGATTTGCTATTCCCAGCAGTCCACCCTGCAGCCCGTCAGTTTCTCATCGGTAACCATCACCGATGCCTTTTGGAAGCCCCGCATGCAAGCCGTGGCCGGCACCACGCTTGAGGCCTGCGTGGTGCAAACGGAAATCAAAACACCTCGCATCCGGAATTTTGAAAAGGTGGTAAGAAACCAGGGCGAAAAACATGAGGGCATCTACTACGATGACAGCGATGTGTATAAGGCCATCGAAGCCATTGCCTATTCGCTTAAAAATTTTCCGGATAAAGAATTGGAAGAAAAGGCCGACCGCTGGATAGACCTCATCTCAAAGGCTCAAATGCCCGATGGCTACCTGTTTACCTGGTACCAGTTGGGCGATTTGTCGAAGCGATGGACGGATATCGAAAAGCATGAAGACTATTGTGCCGGACACCTTATTGAAGCTGCGGTTGCCTATTACAATACCACGGGTAAAGATAAGTTACTGAAAACTGCCATCCTCTTCGCCAACCATATTGATTCAACTTTCCGGTTGGGCAACAAACCCTGGTTCAGCGGGCATCAGGAAATTGAACTTGCCCTCGTCAAACTCTATGGCGTCACCAAAAACGACCGCTACCTGAAGTTGGCCGATTGGTACCTGCAACAACGGGGCAAAGGCTATTATCCTTACGGCAGCAACTGGATTACCCCTGATTATTGGCAGGACCTAAAGCCTGTTAAGGAACAAACCGAAATTACCGGCCACGCGGTGCGTGCCATGTACCAATACACCGGGGCTGCCGATGTGGCCGCAGTAACGGGTAATAATGCGTATGCCAACGCCATGAAAACAGTTTGGGAAGATGTGGTGTACCGCAACCTGTATATTACCGGTGGTATCGGTTCATCGGGCCGCAACGAAGGGTTTTCTTCCGACTATGACCTTCCTAACCTTCAGGCCTATTGTGAAACGTGTGCTTCGGTGGGCATGGTCTTCTGGAACCAGCGTATGAATTGCCTCACCGGTGACGCCAAATATATTGATGTGCTGGAACGCAGCCTGTACAATGGCGCCCTTGCCGGCCTGTCGCTACGTGGCGATCGCTTTTTTTACGGAAACCCCCTTGCTTCGTTTGGAACGCATGCCCGCAAGGAGTGGTTCGGTACAGCCTGTTGCCCTTCCAACATTGCCAGGCTAACCGCTTCGGTGGGGGGTTATATCTATGCCACTTCATCAACAGGCCTATGGGTAAATCTTTTTATCAGTAATGATGCCATTGTTACCATTGGCAAAAATGTTATTCCGGTTTCCCTGCAAACAAATTATCCGTGGGAGGGAACAGTAAAAATAAAACCTGCGCCAAAGCAGAAAGCAAAATTCGATTTACACATCCGCATGCCAGGGTGGAGCAAAGGCATACCCGTACCGGGTGATCTATATACATTTAAAAACTTTTCGGCACCGGCACCGGTAGTTAAACTCAATGGAAAAGATGTGGTGTGGACCGAACAGAATGGGTATGTCGTTATTAACAGGACCTGGCAAAAGGGGGATGTCGTTGAAGTAACCTTTGCCATTCCGGTAAATGAACTTGTAGCCCACCCGGAGGTTAAACAAAACCAGGACAGGATCGCCCTGCAACGGGGCCCGCTGGTATATTGTGTTGAGGGGGCCGATAACAACGGCAAGGTGTGGGACTTTATTGTGAGTAAAGATGCGAACTATCAACCCGTATTCAATAAGGAATTACTCGGAGGAATTATGACGATTCAGTTTAATGCCACCGGCATCACTGGAGAAGGAAACGGAGCCGAAGTAAAAAAAATTGGCCGGCAGGTTGTTGCCATTCCCTATTTTACATGGAATAACCGCGGGCCTAACGAAATGCAGGTATGGCTTCCTACAAAAGTCAGGGAAGTAATCATCAATCTGGAAAATTAAACCGTATAACTAAATGAGTAGTACCCGTGCAGCTTCTTATCTTTTTATGTTGCTATCTGTTATCGGAGGCTGCAAATCCGAGAGGCAAAATGAAACAATGACTATTTTTGAGACCGTGTATGGTATGATAGATAACCTTGAAGTAAGGCAGTTTACTTTACGAAACGTAAACGGCATGATGGTAAAGGTACTAAGCTATGGAGGCACCATCACCGACATCATCGTACCCGACAGAAACGGAATTTTTGAAAATGTGGTCTTGGGCTTTGACAAGCTGGAAGGTTACCGACAACAGGCCAATCCGTATTTTGGTTGCCTGGTGGGCCGGTATGCCAACCGGCTCGCCAACGCGCAATTCTCGCTTAACGGGCAAACCTATACATTGGCTGCAAACAACAATGGGCATTCACTACATGGCGGAAACAAAGGATTCGATAAGGTAATCTGGGAGGTGCAGGTAGTTTCCGACAGCAGTGTACTGCTTACCTACCGCAGTCCGGATGGCGAAGAAGGCTACCCCGGGAACCTCGAGGTTAAGGTTTTACTTTCCCTGACATCCGATAATGCCCTCATCCTCGACTACACGGCTTCAACCGATAAGCCAACCCCGGTTAATCTCACCAGCCATTCCTATTTCAACCTGTCGGCCGGTAAAGCACCCACCATTCTCGACCATGAATTATTTATTCGCGCAAAAACCATCACTGCCGTAACCGGGGAGTTGATACCAACGGGCAGGTTGGAAAACATCCGTCAAAGTTCGTTCGACTTTAATGTACCCAAGCGGATAGGAGCTGACATCGGCAACATTCCGGGCGGTTATGATCATAATTATGTCATCACTCCACCAGAAGACCTTAGCGAACCTGCTGCCGAACTGTATGATCCGCTCAGTGGGCGCGTACTTACGCTTTATACCACCGAACCAGGCATCCAGTTTTATTCCGGAAACTTTCTGGATGGCACCTTAACCGGCAGGGGAGGGCAGATCTATCGGAAACATGCCGGCCTTTGCCTTGAACCCCAGCACTTTCCTGATTCACCTAATCAACCGTCCTTTCCCGGCACTATTCTTAATCCGGGTGAAACATACCGTCAAACAAGCATCTACAGGTTTTCAGTACGATGATGCGAAATGATACATTGATTTTGATAAGCTTTTTGTGCTTTACCTGTTCAATAAGTCATTCTCAAAACCTGGTAAACCTGCTTACCGATGACAAGCAGGTAACGGGTTGCGCCACGAACACCCATACTTGGAATGTTACAACACCGCTTGTTGAATTTTCAGTGAATGAAAAAGTGTATTCATCCGATAAGCCGCACCCCCCCATCAGACTAACGGTTAACGATAAGCAGTACACCAAACGGGGTTTTAGTTGTAAGGTTACGTTTACGAATAACTCAACCGATACGCTTTCCTTGAGCAACGTTGTTCCATTCGGTCAAACAGGTAAGGAAGCCGTGATAACCGGTAAGGGAAATCACCCATTATCGCGAACGCATCTTTTTCGTCCAGGTAAAATCCCTGTAAATGTTATACTACCCGATAATGCCTGGAACCTGGGCTACAGCGCGTTACAACTGGATGCTGAGCACGGTTTGTTTGGTCTGATGAGGCGCGACCCGGACTCATTTGTAAAAGCCACACGGAAACGCTTTGAAACCATTCTGATGCCGGGTGGCTCGGTAAGCTACTTTTTCTATGTCGATGTGTACCGCGGCAACTGGCAGGACGGCCTTCGTGAGGTATTTCAGAATCGGTATTTGTACGATTTAAATGAGTTTGACGATAGCCTATATAGAAGGCCTGATCTTCAATGGATTAAAAAAGCCTACATCATGCACTTAATGATGGCCTGGGATAAGGATTATTATGACTATACAACCGGAAGCTTTAACTGGAAAAGGTTCCAGAAACGCGGCAGCAAATTGTACGGTGGTGACGATGTCATCTGCCTGTGGCCTACCTGGCCCATGCTCGGGCTCGACCCGCGCAACCAGTTTGATATGTACCGCGACCTTCCCGGTGGCCTTTCGGGGTTGCGCCAACTGGCTGACTCGTTGCGTAGCAGGGGCACTAAATTTTTCGTTGCCTATAACCCCTGGGACGAAAGCACCCGCAGCGAAGGTCACCTGCAGGGGCTGGCCGAACTGATACGGGAAACCTCGGCCGATGGCGTAGTGCTCGACACCAAGGGAGAGTCGAGTAAAGAATTACAGGAAGCGGCCGATGCCGTTAAGCTCGGGGTGATTATGTATAGCGAAGGGATGGCCGTACCCAAGGATATGCCCGGAATCATCAGCGGACGTGTACACAATGCCCTGTACTATCCGCCCATGCTTAACCTCAACAAATTAATCCGGCCCGACTTCTCCATCTTCCGGGTAGCCGAAGTGTTTAAAGAACCCATCAGGCGCGAATACGCAGTGGCTTTTTTTAACGGTTACGGAACGGAAATCAACCAGTTTGCTCCCGGTCACCCGGAGTGGGAAGACGATCAGTACCGCTTTCTGGGTCGTACCACGCGCATCCTGCGGGAGAATAATTCCGCATTCACCTCAACCCAATGGACGCCCCTGATACCTTCCTTACGCGACAGCATCTGGGTTAACCAG